>JAHFDP010000106.1 GCA_023248955.1 Deltaproteobacteria bacterium | reverse complement strand
GCTGTCGATGGGGGAGTTGTTGCCGAGTTGGCCGTCGTCGTTTCGGCCCCAGCACTGCACACCTCCATTCACCAGTGCACAGGTGTGATATAATCCCCCGGCGATCGCCTGCACGCCGCTGTTGAGCCCAAGAACCTGCACCGGAACGTGGCTTTCGAGGGTGGAGTTGTTGCCGAGCTGCCCGCGGTTGTTGTAACCCCAGCACTGAAGGCCGTTGTTTACCAGCCCGCAAGTGTGCTGGTATCCCGCGGCGATCGCCTCCACTCCGCTCGTGAGCCCAGCGACCAGCATGGGAACGTGGCTTTCGAGTGTGGCGTTATTGCCGAGCTCACCGTCGTTGTTGTAACCCCAGCACTGGACGCCGCCATTTACCAGCGCGCAAGCGTGAAGATCTCCCGTGGCGATCGCCTTCACTCCGCTCGTGAGACCAAGAACCTGCACGGGAACGCGGCTTTCTTTGATGGAGTTGTTGCCCAGATAGCCGTGGAAGTTTTTGCCCCAGCACTGCGCGCTGCCATCGACGACCGCGCAAGTAAATGAGTCGCCGGCCGCGATCAGGCTGACCCTTCCAGGCGGGACGTTGTCGCCTCCAACGGAGAGGCTCACCGAACCATTCGTTCCGCCGCCACTGTTCGTTGCTGTCACCGTGTAGTTCGTGCTCGACAAAACCAGAGTCGGTGTTCCCGAGATTACGCCGTTCGTCGTGCTGAACGCGAGCCCTGTCGGTAGAGCGGGCGAGATCGACCAGGTATCGACCCCGCTCGAAATCGACGGCGTGTTCGGTGTGATCGCCCTGTTCACTGTGTAGGTGGCCGGATTTGTCGAGTAGGTGAAACTGGGTGGCGGCAATGGCTCGGCGTCGCGAATCGTGCCCGTGGCGACCGCTAGCGCGAGCGTGGCATTGACCGGGCTTGCAAGATTCACCGTGAATGTCCGGTCGCCTTGGTAGAGCAGACGATGCAGGGTCGAAACGACGATCGTTGTAGAAAGGTTATTTTTTCCGATCGTCACGCTGCCCGCCTGTCTAACAAAGTCAACGGTCGATTTCGCCGTGCCGTCTTGCGTCGCGTAAGCAACGGTTACGTCAGTGCCGATGGTTGCGCTGAGCGTGATTTTGAAGCTCAGATCGTTACCTTCGGTTTGGGCGTCGCCCGCAATGGAGAGCGTCGGCATCGCCGTACAGACCGAAGCGATGCAGAGTTGGGACACGCAGTCGCCGTTTCCCACGCAGGCCTTGCCGTCCAAACAGCCTTTCTGGCAAGAGCCACCGCAGTCCGTGTCCTTTTCGTCGCCGTTCTTGACGCCGTCCGTGCAACTGGGCGCTACGGCCTGGCCTTTGAGCTCTATCGGCAGCGCGGTGGTGTTGCTCGCGTCGCTCAGCACCAGGAGGCGCGCGGTGTGATTGCCGACGGCGGTTGGCGTGTAGGTCACCGTCAGCGTGAGGGAGGCGCCGTTGACAAGCACCAGAGGAAACGCCGGCTTTTCGATCGTAAACAGAGCCAAATCGGCGCCGTCGAAAGCGAAAGCACTCACCGTGATTGACCCAACTCCCCCATTGGAAATCGTGCTGGATCGTACGACCGATCTGCCAACCGTCGTGGTACCGAAATCCAGCGCGGAAACCGCGGCGACGATGTTGTTCTGTGTCTTGCGCGTCGAATCAGTGGAACGGCAGGCCACGAACAGCGTTAAACCCGCCAAAAAAGTGGTTCGCAGATAGGGAGGCATTGACTTTAAAGATTATCACGTCGTCCGCGACATCACTTTCACCTGCTTCTCGGAGATTGCCATTTCTATCTAATTCTCAACACTATTCCTTTTCAAACGTTCGGCCCGCTTGCCGAACGGACCACCGCTTGCCAGAATGCCGTCCTTTAAGCTGTCGGAGGTGAGCATGCGCCACGCGAAGCTCGTTGTCGGCCTCACGCTATTTTTTTCCGTAACGTTCGGCGCCTGCAAGTGCGGTACTTCCCGCGCGATCCGCAGCATTCTTCCGGAATTGACCGTGGACCCGGATCGGATTCTGTTCAAGCAGTCGCCCGTGGGGATTTTGCAACAGCGAGACGTGCGCCTCACCAACACCGGCGCGGCCGATCTCGAGCTCGCGGAACCGACCGTCACCGAATCCGACGGCGATGGGCTGACTGAGATCGGCATCGCCGCCGGCAGCCTAACGAAGGACTGCCTGGATCGCGTGCGGACGAATCGGCTGAAACTTTCCCCTGGGGAATGCGCCAAATTGACGGTGCGCTACGTGCCCAAAAACGTCGACGACGATGGCGGCGCGCTGGTTCTGCGGAGCAACGACAGCAACGGCGAAAAGGACGTCCCCATTGGGCTCGCTCCGATGCACTTGCAATTCTGCGCCGTGAAGCCAGACGGAAGCACCGGTGACTGTGCCGATCCGCGTGATCCAGAAAAACTGGTGGTGGACTTCGGCGTCGCGACCCTTGGATCTCCGTCTGCGCCCCGCGACCTGTTGGTGCGCAACGTGGGCGACGTCACCGTGAACCAGCTCTCCGTCAAACGTACTGGCAGCAGCGATTACAAGCTCGACAGTACTGGGCTTCCCGCGCAACTCACCCCGGGCCAGTCGGCGCGACTGCACGTAACGCTGACCGCTTCGCAGGGTGGAACGCGGCTTGGCGCCGTGATGCTGTCCTCAAAGGAGGATCCCGATCTTGCCGCGAAGCTAACGGCCACAGGCGACGCACCGGGGCTCTGTGTCGATCCAATCAATGGTCTCGACTTTGGCGCGGTGGCCATCGGATCGCACAAAGACCTGACGGTCACTCTTAGCTCGTGCGGCACCAAAGGCGTTCAGCTCAATTCCGTCACGCTTCCGGCCAGCATTCCGTTCACCCCACCGAACGCCTTGCCCAGCGCGCAGTTTCTCGCGCCGCAAACAAAGGTGGCCATTCTGATTCGCTACGCGCCAACGCTGCTCCAGCCCGACAGTGGCCTCTTGCACGTCTCCTGGGAAACGAGCGCAGGCGATGTACCGCTCATCGGTCGCGGCGTCGACGCGCCAGGCTGCAAGCTGGAATCCTCCTCGACAACGCTCGACTTTGGCCAGGTAGCAAAAGGCTACTCGGCCGATCGCCCCCTCAACATCGTCAACCGCGGAACACAGCCTTGCGATCTCACCGACATGGCGGTGACAACCGGAAGTCCGATTTTTTTGCCGAAGGCGTTTCCAGCAAACTATCCGCTCTCCGTAGCCCCGGGCGGCTCGGTCACTTACCAGTTCACTTACTCACCGCCGGCCAACGACACGAACACCAGCGACACGGGAACCGTGACCTTCACCAACACCGACCCACATTATGCCGCACAGAAGGGACAACTCATCGTCCCGTTGACAGGCTCCCCTACTGCTAGTGTGACGTGCAAATTGCAAATCACGCCCGACAAGGGCGGCAGCGGCTTCGGCGGACTTTTCGGCGGCGGACGCATCCTGCAGTTTGGCCAGGTTCTCGTCAATCACACCGAGGTGATGCCGGCCACTTTCACGAACGTCGGCTCCATTCCCTGCAACATCACCGATATTAAGTTTTCCGCGCTGGACTCGGTTCTCCCTGGAGCACCCGGCGGAAACTGCTCCGGCCAAACCTGCCTCCCTTTCTCGCTGCTGAATCCACCGGCGACCCCCTTCACGCTCAACCCTGGAGGGCAGCAACTCGTCAACGTCCAATATGCGCCCACGCCAGCCGACATCGTCACCGACCCGGGCGGTGGCGGTGGCGGACCGGACCTCCTTCCAAAGAATTTTCTTCAGGTGCAGACCAGCGACACCAGTGACTTCGACGGCAAGGAGTGTTCCCTTTTTCCCGGACTCCCGGGCCTGCCGGGTGGCGGTGGAAGTTCAGGCCCAGGCTGCGTGCAGTTCGGCTTGGCCGCGGCGCCGTCAGAGAGCGATTTGACGGTCCTGCCTTCGTCGCTCGACTTCGGCCTAATCACCCTCGGTTGCCGAAGCCCATCGAAGAGCGTCACCCTCTACAACACCGGGAGCGCAGCGATCGAGATCAATGGCTTTTCTCTAAGCCCGGCGACCGCGCCATATTACATTGTATCACCTCCGCTGAGCTCCTCTTCATGCCCAAGCGGCGCGGCGGCCTGCATCATGCTGGAAGGCGGCAAAAGCACGACAATCACCGTTACCTTTAAGCCATCGCTCGCCGGCGCTCAGCCTGCCACGCTGCTCATCGAGGCCCGCGCGTCCAATACCAGCAGCAAGAATCCCTATATTTCGGTCTCCCTCGCCGGGATCGGCACGGCGGATGCGAATCAGACCGATACTTTCAAGCAGGCCGACCATCCCGTTGCCGATGTCTTGTGGGTCATCGACATGGACAGCAATTCGATGCAAGCAAAGCAGCAGGCCATTCATGACAATGCCGAAAAGTTCATTAAGGCCGCGGATGTCGCCGGCACCGATTATCACCTCGGTGTTATCGCGAGCTATCTAAAGGGGGACGAAAAGACCAATTGCGGAAATGGCGCCGGCTGCACCACAAACTCCAGCTACAACAACGTCACGATTCATCCCGGCACGCTCTACCACGACAATGGCGCGCCCTCCTGGGTCTCACGTGCTGACGCCAATCCCGTCAAGTCGTTCGCGGACAACGCGCGCATCGGCCTCACCAGTGATGCCTACAATTTCGGTGTTGCGCAGGGATTGGAGGCGATGTATCGGGCGCTCAACATCTTTGCGCAGGACTATCCCGCCGACAACAAGGGCTTTCTGCGTGACGAGGCGCGCCTCATTGTCATTTCGATTTCAGATGACGACGACGAGTCGCCGCAGGACCCCTTGTTCTATGCGCGCTTCTTGCAATCGCTCAAACCGGGACGAACCCAAGACGTCGTGTTCGACACCGTGGGCGGCGACTTCCCGGGCGGCTGCGGCAATGGCGAAGAGACTGGCGGCGACGAGCCGACTCTCTACCACCAGGTAACCGCAGCAACCGGCGGCAAGATGTACAGCATCTGCGCGGACTATTCGCAGATCGCCAGCGACTTGTCACTCGGTTCGTTCGGCGGCAGGACGCACTTTGCGCTCTCGCGGCCGTGTGACCCCAGCACGCTCTCCGTGACAGTGAATGGCGCTGGTCAGGCGCAAGGGGGGGATTATTCGTTTGATCCGAACCTTAACGCCATTGACTTCAAGACCGCGCCAGCGGCGGGCGCGACGATTGTGGCGAGCTATTCGGCGCAGTGTCTTTAGGGAGCATTGGGATAGACATCGGTTCATGGTAATACTGCGGGCGCGGAGGTCGAAATGCGCTCGTTGCCTCGTAACGTGTGCCTTCTTGCAGCCCTTCTCGCCTGCAAACATCGCGGCAGCGAGCCGACTCCCGGGCCGCCCACAAACAGCAATCCGTCGCCGCTTCCGACGCTTCGTGCGCCCGTTGCCCATGCCGCGGACTTTACGCTCGACCCCGATCTTGGAATTCGGACGTCACGCACGCGGCTCCTCGTTCTTCTCAAAAAAGATGCGACCGGAGCTGACGCGGATGCGGTGATCAAGGCCGCGGGGCGTGGCGCAGTGCTTATTGCATCGGTTCCAGAGATCGGGACGATCATGATCGAAATTCCCGATTCAGCCGATCACGCTTTGTTGCGGGCCGCGCGCACCGCGGTC
>JAHFDP010000003.1:68303-103961 GCA_023248955.1 Deltaproteobacteria bacterium | reverse complement strand
GCCAGGATCTTCATTCTGCCGCCGCAGCGGTCACAGCGCAGGACGTCGGCGCGAAAGACGCGCTGGAGTAGCTCTGGCCAGGGGATACGCGATGGAATGGTGAGACGGGCCGCTGGTAGCGCATCGTTCGCAACTGCTGGCGTTTCGACGGCCGGGACAACCTGGGATCTCCAGGCAGCGTTGGGTCCGAAGACGCCGTGAAAGCGGACCAGGTGGTGTAGCTGCGGAGGGATCAGGCAAGGACAATGGCGGCCACGAGCGCATGCATCGAGACCTGAGCGAGCTCCAGCTCAGGCCAGCCAAGACCAAAGCGGCGCAGCAACGCGAATGCGAGCGGTGGTTAACGGATTTTAATCACGTTCGCCCGCACGCCGCGCTCGGAGGGAAGACGCCAGCGGAGGTGTATCGCCCCGCAGAGCGTTCCACCAACGACGACGTTGTCGCTAGTCGATCGTCAACATGATCGGCAGCATGATCGAGAACGTGATCGGCGACCCGGTGCGATCAGACGATCACCTTCGCGATCGGGTTGAAGAACAAGCGAACGATCATCTCGCCCGTGCCAACTGCTCACGTTGCCAGCGTTTCTGGTCCCCTCCGAAACCTGCTCGCCGAGGTCTTCGTGGGATGCGTTTCCCCTGACCCCTCCCCCCCAACGATGGTGGAGGGGTCAGGGGAAACACATCCCAGATCAGGTTTTTTTATGAACGGATTGAACCAGCATAGGTCAATGGGGGAAAGTCAGAGAATATTAATTTTATTACCAATCTATTTAAGAAAAAAAAGGTGTGACGAGTGTGGATAAGTGGTGATGGTAGGGGTCCAAAAATTCAAAAGCAGAGCAACAGTAACGGCCAAAGCAAACTGCAAAACCCAAAAGCAGAACTCGAGACGACGAAGCAATTTCGTCCGGTTTTTCATGGCCGATGGCGTCATAAGAGAGCGCTGGAAAAATGCGGGCAGGCAGAGCGAGTAACGTGTTCGGCCTTCCGTCGCCGATCTCTCCGTTGGCACGGCGTTGTCAGAAAATTTGATTCTATTTATAGTCCTCGTGATCCAAACGAAAGGACTCAAAAATGGGCCAAGGACCTTCCGAAGAAGTTCGTTTTCTCCAGCTCCGCGTAAACCCAAAGGCCGCCGATGTGGTCGAAACCGAAGCGAAAGCCGAGGGCAAGCCCATCGGGCACGTCCTCCGCCGCATCGTCGAGAACCATGCGACGCTCTACGGTCTGCCGAGATCGCAGGTCGAGGTTCTGGACGCCGACAGAAAGGCACTCCGCATGGATCGAGAAACCTATTTCAAAGAGCTCCTCGACCACCGTTACCGTGTTGTCCTGCAAAGCGGCCTTGGCGCGGCAGGACCAGGTCTTGCCCTTCCGACGCAGGCCACCCCTTCGGGCGGGAAGAAGAAATAGCCGCCAGCATCGCAAGCTCCTTCGCTCCTTGGTGTTGACACAAATCGAAGTAGATTGTAAATGAAATCTACTTTGTTTCGTAGTCAAGCAAGGAGCGCGGCATGGATTCCCTCACAGCTGATCGCGTCGTCCCGCTCACGATCTGGGTGAACGCGAAGGACGTCATGCGCGCCCTCGCGTGCAGCCGTTCGATTGCCTACGAGCACCTGCGTCGCGCCGCGGGACGGATTGACGGACGGGGCCTGCTCAGGGTTCAAGCTCACGTTTGGGAACGATACGCAGAGGAGACGTTCGGATGCGACTCTACAAACGCGGCGAGGTCTGGTGGGGCACCTACTACGAAAACGGCGATCGTGTCCGCCGATCCACGAACTGCCACGACAAGAAGGCCGCTGAAGCTCTCGTCCGCCAGTGGGAACGTGACGCCGCTGATCCCGATCACGCAGCCGCGAACGCGACCACTGTCGAAGCCGCGCTTGCCATGATGGTTGCCGAGCGCGATGAACGCGCGCGCTCCGGCCGTGGCAGCGCTGAAACGGTGCGCTTCTATCGACAAAAAGCCGGTCACCTCATCCGGGTACTCGGCGGCACGACACCCCTCGCAAAACTCCTACCGCCTGCGGGCGCGCGGGTTGTTGACGCGTTCATTTCGACGCGGCGCGCGGAGGGAGCCCACGAAACGACCATCGCAAAGGAGTTGGTTACGCTCCGGACGGCGTTGAAACTCGCACGGCGCCGCGGGCTCTGGATGGCCGACCCGGCAGCCGTGCTCCCTATCGGTTTCGCCCCCGAGTACAAGCCGCGTGAACGTTGGCTCGCACCAGAAGAACTCCAAAAACTGCTCGCCAAGCTCACGCCCGACCACGCCGCTCGCGTCGCCTTCATCGTCGCGACCTCCGCATGCTGGGGCGAAACCGAACGTGCCCGCCGTGAGGACGTAGCTCCCGACAAGTCCTCCGTGTTCATCCGTGGCACCAAGCGCGCGACGCGCTTGCGCAGCGTGCCCGTCGCCGCCGAGTTTCAGCGCGAGTTGCTCGATTACGCGCTCAAGTACGCCGAAGGCATGGACGGCAATCTGTTTTCGCCTTGGGGCAAAGTGAACCGCGACTTGCGCCTCGGCTGCACGAAAGCCAGCATCGACCGCTGCTCTCCGAATGACCTGCGTCGCACGCACGCGACCTGGATGCGCATGGCTGGCGTCCCGTTGGACCTCATCGCTCCGGTGATGGGCCACAAGGACAGCCGCATGTTGGAGCGCGTTTACGCTCGGCTGCCACTCGCGGATCTGCGGTCCCGCATTCGCGCAGCGCTGGGCGCGATGGCGGCAAAAGACTGTGACACCGGTGTGTCAAACGCAGTGGAAAACCGCGGATTCGGTGGACGCGGCGGACAGACCGCCACCTCGCAAGTGTCTGAATTCTCGGGAGGGATGGCTCCTTGGGCAGGACTCGAACCTGCGACCCGCGGATTAACAGTCCGCTGCTCTGCCAACTGAGCTACCAAGGAACGGTGCTGGTTTTGTAACGTGGGCTCCTCGGAAGCGTCAAGCGAAACGCCGCGCTCTGTCAAGGGTCAGGGAAAATGTCCGCCTGTAACAGCTCAGGGAAAATGTCCGCTTTGTGTCCAATGAAAAGAATCTATTCGTTATCTTTAAGAAGCTACCCCGTGAGCTGCCGTATGGCCTTGCGAAACGCTTTCGAAGTCGCCCCCAGTTTGCGTCTCTTCAGCGCCCGAAGTTCCGTCGTTGCAGTCGACGCCGCTCGCGCAATTTCTTGATTCTGGAAATAGACACGCCAGCTCCCATCGAGCAGCTGCCGCACTTCGACACGTGCTTGCGCATAGCTCCGTCGTTGCGGGCCCGGTGGAATATCGATCAGCAGGCCAGCGATTCGCACCGTGTTGTCGTTGAGCACGGTTGTCTCGTAAAAAAAACTGCAAACGCGATCGAGATCGATTTCGCGAAGGAGTTTTCGCCAAGCCGGTTTTTCATCTCGAGCAGCGATGGCGAAACGCCTTCCCGACTTTGGCAAAAGCCGCGCCAAGAGCCCATTCGCCTTCTCGAGTGTGCACACTTTCGCGAGTCGTAGCTCGCTCACCAGGCGGTCCTGCGTATTCCATTGCCGCTCGACACGGCCTTTGGCTTGCGACGACAGCGCGAAAATTGCCTCGATATTTAATATCTCCAACGCGCGGCCAACATGCGTCGGGATCTGCTTGCCACTCAATTCCTCCTGCACTGTCCAGTGAGCGTCGTTGCGTTTGAGCGTCCCGTGCATGTCCATGTAGATGCTGTAGGGAACGCCGCGCTCGCGCACCACGTCGCGCAGCACCCGCAGATAGCCGACCGTGCACTCCTGCTCGACGAAGTGCGCACCCGGCAAGAGCTCGCTCGTCGCGTCGTCCACCGCGCCCATCAGCGTCATGAGCGGACCGCGCCCTTCCAGCCAGTCGTGCCGGCTGCCGTCCCAGAGCAGCATCAGTCCCGCTTGCGCTTTGCGATCTCGCCGCGCACGGTGCTTAGGTGGCCGGTGTTTGCGCGCCGCCGCCAGACCGGCTGCGCGCAGCCAGCGCCGAATGCTCGGCCGCGAGGCGACGATATTTTCTTCCTCGGCCAGCTTCTCCGTGAAGTGCTGATCATTGAAGCCGGCGTACTTCGTCCGGAACAATTCGATGACCAGGCTTCGCGTTTTCTCTTCGATGCGATTGGGAGGCGGACGTCCCTTGTTTCCATGCACCAGAGCCGCCTTGCCACGCTCGTGCACTTTCTCCCGGACCCGTCGCATTTGTCGCTCCGTGATTCCAGCAATCACTCCCGCCTCGGCTACGGTCAGCAACCCTCTATCGAGCCGCTTCACCAAGTCCAACCTCTTCCATTGCTGCTCGCTCATCTTGTCCATTCCCTTTGGTCTCACGACATTCGAGAGCGGACATTTTCCCTGAGCTGTTAGGCGGACATTATCGCTGACCTACAACAGCGAAACGCCGCGCTCATGGAAATCGACCGCTCGCTGCGAGCAGATCCACCCGGGCTTGACGAGCACCGTCTTCCGCGCTGGCCACGGCGGCGTCGGCATCGCGCGCGGTTCGCTCAGCGTCCACGACTTCCAAGTTATTTACGGCACCGCGTTCGTAGGCGAATTTCGCGAGGTCGAAACTTTCCGCGGCGAGCTTGGCGGCGTCACGTGCGGCGCGCAACGCAACGTCGGCACGGCGAACTTCTTCGAAGGCGGATCGTACTTCCGACCGCGCTTGCAAGAGCGTTCCCTCGAGCGCCGCGCGCGTTTTTGCGGCGACGGCGGCGCGATCGTGACTCTGCGCCGAACGCAAGCCGCCGTCGTAAAACGGCAGCGTCAAGATCAGCTGAGCTTGCCAACCATTTTGGGGCTGCGTGAGGCTAGCCGGGTTTTGGAAAAAGGGTTGCAGAAGAGCCAGCACCGATGGCGCGTAATCGGTCCAACCATCGTCGACCGCGCGCTCGGCGGAGTCCAGACGCGCACGCTGTGCGCGCACATCGCTGCGGCGGTCGCGCGCTTCGTCCAGCGCAAGTTCAGCAGAGGGAAGATCGCCGAGCGACGGATCTTCCGACGCGTCGAGTGGACCATCGGTGCCGACGAGAACGCCGAGCGCTTCTTGGGCACGCCAGAGATTCGTTAGCGCGAGCTGCACTTGCACCTCGTCGGCGGCAAGCGCTTGTGCGGCGCGCACTTCGTCGAGACGATTGCCGACGCCACCGGTGAGACGCTCGTTCGCAAACGCGTGATGCGCCTGCGCTGTGTCGCGCGCGCGGGAAAGGACGTCCGCGGTTCGTCGCTGAGAAACCGTGGTGAGGTAGGCGCGGGCAACGGCGAGCGCGAGTTGGCGGCGAACGTCCTCGACGCTGAGGCGCGCGACGTCGACATCTTTCGCGGCGTGCGACCATTGCACCCAGCGCGGAGGCTGAACGAGTGGGAGCGCCAGCTGCATGTTGGCGGAAATTGAATTGGCGGAGACGATGACGCGATCGGCGAGTTTTCGATCGGCGTCGAGGCGGGTGTAGCTGCCGGTTCCTGTCAGCGACGGGAGCGACGGGGCGCGGGTTTGCTCAACCAGCGCCTTAGCGCGCGCGATGTCTTCGAGCGCGGACGTGACGGTTGGATTTTTTGCGAGTGCTTGTTGGATTGCGTTGGAGAAGGTGATCCGAGGAGGCTCTGAGGAAGCTCCGACCGCGGCAACTGCGACGGCAATGACAGATAAGGTCATACTTCGGCCTTGGTCCGACGAGCGAATCGGTCGAGCAGCGTGTAGAGGCTAGGCACCAGAAAGAGCGTGAAGAAGGTCGACACGGCGAGGCCGCCGATCACGGCGCGCGCGAGCGGCAAATTCGTTTCGCTGCCTTCGCCGATGCCGAGCGCCATCGGGACCAGGCCCACGATCGTCGCGATGGTGGTCATGAGAATTGGGCGCAGACGCGTGCGCCCTGCTTCGACGGTGGCTTCCAAGATCGGTTTGCCGCGCTCGCGCAGCACGTTCGCGAAATCTACGAGCAGCACGCCGTTCGACACCACGATCCCGACCATCATGATGATACCCATGAAGCTGTTTACACTGAGTGTAGTTCCGGTCAGATAGAGCATCAGGAAGACGCCGGTCACACCAAGTGGAACGCTGAACATGATGACCAGTGGATCAACGAGCGAACCGAACTGCGAGGCCAGCACCATGTAGACGAGCACCAGCGCGAGCAGCGCGGCGAAGCCGAGACCGGCGAAGGCTTGCTTTTGCGCTTCGGTCTGTCCGCCGAGCGTCGCCGAAAATCCCTCGGGAGCGGGGAGTTCGCCCAGCAGCTGTTGCATCGCCGCGCTGACTGCGCCGAGATCCTTTCCGGGTGCCACGTTGGCGCCGACATCGATAATGCGCTGCAGATATTTTCGCGAGATGGTCACGGGTCCGCTCTGGCGCTGGATGCTGGCCACATTACCGAGCGAGACGACGCGTCCCGCCGGCGTGCGCAGCGGCATGTCGCCGAGATCAGACACGTGCGATCGCGAGGCATCGTCGAGTCGCACATTGACGAAGTACTCGTTGCCGGTCACACGATCGGTGAAGGGGATCGGCGCGAACTGCGTGTTGCCGACCAGGCCCGCGAGAACCGTCTGCGCCACCTGCTGCTCGGTAACGCCGAGCACGCCGGCCTTCTCGCGATCGAGCACCACATCGAGCTCGGGATAATTTTCCTCGCGCGAGACCTGCACGTCGGTGAGCAACGGCTGTCCGTTTTTGTCCGCGAGCGTCCGCATCTTCGCCGCCAGCCGCGCGGCGTACTCGCCACCTTGCTGCAAATCGTAGCCAAGAATTTCCACGTCGATCGGCGCGGCGGCTCCGAAATTCAAGATGCGCTTCACGATGCCGCCGGTGAAGAAAAAGAATTGCGTTCCGGGCATCTGATCTTTGAGCGCCGTGCGCACACGCTCGGCGTTTTGCACATCCGACTGCGCTCGCTCGGCACGCGGCGCCAAGTTCACGTTGAGATTACCGACGTGCGGTCCGGTGTTTTGCGTGAAGAGCGCGGTGCGGCCGAGCGGAAGACCGCTGTCGGAGATCATTGTGCTCACCGTTTTGGCGAGCGTGTGTTGCACCAGATTTTCGAGCTGAACCGCGGCCTGTTCCGTCTTCTCCACACGCGTGCCGATGGGCGTTTTGTACGTGATCTGAAATTGTCCCTCGTCGGTGTCGGGAAAAAACTCCGTGCCAATGCGGCTCTTGAGCAAAAGCGACGCGGCGAAGATCGAGAGCACGATGGCGATGGTGAGCCCACGGTGCCGAAGCACGACCGTCAGCATGCGCGCGTAGGCGTGATCCATTTTTTCGAGGCCGCGCAAAATTTTTCCGGCGATGCCGCGTGCTTCTTCGTGCGGCGTGGCCTTGAGCATGCGCAGACACAAGAGCGGCGTCACCGTGCGCGAGACGAAAAAGCTCATGATCAGCGCGAAAGAAATCGTCAGCGCCAGCGGCATAAAGAGGTTGCGCGCAACGCCAGCGAGAAAAAGAACCGGAAAGAAAACGACGATGGTGGTGATGGTCGACACCAGAATCGGCATCGCCACCTCCTGCGCGGCGTTGAGCACGGCGGAGCGGCGATCTTGTCCGAGCGCGAGATGGCGGTGAATGTTTTCCAGTTCGACGATCGAATCGTCCACGAGCCGCCCCACGCCGAGCGCGAGACCACCGAGCGTGAAGACGTTGAGCGATTGGCCGGTAAAGTAGAGCAGCACGAACGTGGCCACGATCGAGAGCGGAATCGCCACCGCAACGATGCCGGTGGCCGAGAGACTGGCCAAGAAAACGAGAATCACCGCTACCGCCAGCAGGCCGCCTTGCAACGCTTCGTGCTCCAGCGCTTTTACGGCATTGCGGATGTAGGAAGATTGATCGAACGAAATGGCCATCTTCACGTTCGACGGCACACCACGCAGGTGCTGCATCGCTTCGCGAAGCGAATCCACCACCGCGATGGTGTTGGCGCCGGGCTGTTTGAGCACGCGCAGATAGACGCCGCGCGCACCGTTGATGCGCACGATTTCGCTCTGCTCCGCGGAACCATCTTCGACTTTCGCGATATCGGAAATTCGAATCGGCGCGCTGGTCGGCTCGGTGGCCGCCGTTGCCGCGCGCGCACCGGGCCGCACGATGACATCGCTAATCGGCCGCGCTTCGTTGAACTGCGTGTTGGAGAAAACGTTGTAGTCGCGATCGCCCGATTTGATGTGCCCACTCGGCAACAGCAGGTTCGAGGTGCGCACCGCGTCGACTACATCGAGAATGCCAAGCCCGCGCGCGCGCAACGCATCGGCCTGCACCTTCACTTCGATTTCGCGCGTCTTGCCGCCGCCGACCGTTGCGTTGGCTACGCCCGGTAAACGTTCAAGCTGCGGCTCGATGGTGTTGTAAGCGATGTCGTAGAGCTGCCGCTCGTCGAGACCCTCGCCGCTCACCGCGACCTGCGCCACCGGAATGTTGGTGATGTCGAACTTGAGCACGAACGGCTGCTGAATGCCCGGCGGTAACGTGTTGAGAATTTGCGCCACGCGCTGCGACACTTCGAATTGCGCATTGTCGAGGTTGGTCCCGTACGCGAACCATGCACTCACCAGCGACAGTCCCTGCTTCGACGTGCTCTCCACGCGATCGACGCCGGGCGCCGCACTCACCGCGCGCTCGATAGCCTGCGTGATGGTCTTCTCGACGTCGGCCGGTCCTGCGCCCGTGTAGAAAGTCGCGATGCGGATAATCGGAATCGTGATGTCGGGGAAAAGATCGACCGATAGCCGCTGCAGCGAAACACCGCCAAGGACGATCGTCATCAACGACAACATCAGGATGAGGACGGGATTGCGCAGCGCTAAACGAGTGAGCCACATCGATGTCTACTCGTGGAGCGGCGTGCTCTCGCGCTTCGGCGGCGAAGCAGCACCCGCGCGCGAGAGGCGAACAACCGCGCCATCCGAAAGCGCGTCCGCGCCGGCGGTGATGATCTCGTCATTGACCTGAAGGCCGCACGTCACTTCAAGCCAATTGCCACCGTCAACGCCCGTTTCGATCGCGCGTCGCTGCACTTTGAAGGCGTCTTTTCCCGCCGCGCCGTCGACCACGAAGAGGTAGCGTTTCCCCTCGGATATCTGCACCGCTGACGCCGGCACCACGATCGCTTTCGGATGCATTTCCACAACGATCGATCCGCGGCCGTACATCCCGGGTAACAGTTCGGTACCCTTGTTCGGCAACTGCACTTCAGCTTCCAACGTGCGCGTGGTCGGATCGAACGTCGGCGCCATGCGGACCACGTGACCGTGCGCGCTGCGCCCCGGCAACGCATCTAGCTCGACGTGCGCCTCTTTGCCGACGGTCACGCCGCGCGCGTCTTGCTCGTTAATGGTGACGAAGACGCGAAGCGCGTCGATGCGCACGACGGTGACGATCGCGCCGCCGCCAGGCGGACCAACCAGCGCGCCGGGATCGAGACGGCGGACGGCAACGACGCCATCCATCGGCGAAACGATCCGCGTTTCACCGAGACGAACGGCGAGCACATCGAGCTGCGCACGCGCGCCGGTCTCCGCAGCTTCAGCCGCAGCGTGCGCGGCATCGGACTGTTGCAACTCCTGCTGCGAAACGACGCCGCGCGGCGCGAGTTGATGCGCGCGTTCCGCATTGGCGCGCGCGAGCGTTGCGGAGGCCCGTGCTTGCGCCAACGCACCTCGCGCAGCAGCTAACTGATCGGGCAGATCGCTCGGCCGCACGATGGCCACGAGCTGCCCGCGGTGCACGCGATCGCCGCGATCGACCAGCACGGCGTCGAGATAGCCGAGCGTTTTTGATCCAACGTCAGTCTGCTCGAGCGGACGTAGATCGATCGGCGCGTGAACTTCCACGGCGACGTCGCGCACTTCGACGGGACTCGACGCCACGAGCGGTGGCGGCCGCTCCGGTGGCTTCGCGCTGCCATTTTTGGCGCATGACGCGGCGGCGAGAAGAAACACCGAGAGAAGAAAGCGACGAGCCACGGAGGTTTCCTAGAGTGAGTTGGTAGCGAATGCAACATTACGAGCGTACGGAAACAGGCAGAAACAGATCGCGCGGCGCTGCTTATCTTTCACGCATGCCGGCGTTGCCGATCAACCTCCGCCGCTTCTACGATCGCCTCGACGCCCACGCCACCACCGGCAACGCCGCCCAGGTCGCCTACTACGCGCTCTTTGCGATCTTTCCGTTTCTGCTTTTCCTAATCACGCTCACCGCTTACTTGCCGCTCGGAAATCCCGCAGGCGCGCTCTTGGCCCGCTTCGATCCCCTCCTTCCCGCCGAGGCCACCGCCGTTCTGCGCGCGCATCTCTTCGATCTGCTCAATCATCCGCGTCCGCATCTGCTCACCGCCGGACTCCTCGTCTCATTGTGGAGCGCCTCGCGCGCCATCGATGCGTTTCGAACTACACTCAATATTGCTCACGACGCCCGCGAATCGCGTCCCTTCTGGCGCACGCAAGGCCTGGCGCTCCTCTTTACGATCGCCAGCGCGCTCCTGATACCGCTGGTGCTCCTGCTGCTGGCCGCGGGGGGCCGCATTGGCCTCTGGGTGGCCGCGCACCTTCACATCGAACCGATCTACGTCTTCGTCTGGTCGTGGGCGCGCTGGCCGGTCACCGCGCTGGTAGCGGTGCTCGGCGTCTCGCTCTTGTACTTTTTTCTTCCCGACGTGCGCAGGCCCTTTCGCGAAGTCTTGCCGGGCGCAATCTTTGGCACGCTGACTTGGCTCATCGTCACCTGGAGCTTTTCGCACTACGTCGCGACGTTCGGAAATGACAACGCCACCTACGGATCTCTCGGTGGAGTCATCGTGTTGCTCAGCTGGTTCTACCTCTCGGCATTGACGGTTCTGGTGGGCGGCGAGCTCAATGCCGAACTTGCGAAAAACTCAAGTTGATATTAAATCAACTTCCCGAGTGGCCCTAAATCTAAATTCAGTTCCGACGGCGGAATGTCGAAACGCTTTGCTAGCTCGAGCACCGTCTCTTCCAGCTTCATCAACGCGCTACCCACTGCTTCGACCTCTTCTGGCGAGAGCGTTTCGTTCTCCATGCGGCGAATGGCCTGTTTCTCGAGGAGGCGGCGCAAGAATTCGATGAGCGAGAGCACCAGCTTCACCACTGAGCGTTGCACGTCCTTGGGATCGGCGTTCCAGCGCGGGACCACGGTTTTGGCGGCGCGGCGGGCCAGCTCGGTGCGAAGCGATTCGAGCTCGCGCTTCAAGAGCGGAACGGCCTCGGGTTTATTTTCAAGATGCTTCATCGAATCGCCTCCGGCGCGAACGCGTAAGGCGGCCACGGTCCGCTAACTGCGACGCGGATGGGCGCCAACTGACTCGCAGCTTCACGCACAACTGTTCCGTATGCTTTGGATTGTCCGCGTATGACAAGGTGATACACGCTCCCGATCAGTGGCGGCGCGGCATGGCGCTCGGTTCGCTCCCCGTGGATCAGTGGCGCGAGCAACGCGCGCAGCTGCGCGATCTCGTCCACCTCGGTCTCCGTTTGCAACGCACGCTGCCGTTCAAGCATGTAGTCCGTTCCAGAACGATCGGCGGCCGCTGGATTGGTGAGCGGTTCGGAGACGGACGGTCCGAAAACACGCAACGTCATCTGATCCATTCCCTTCACGAGCCGCAACGCGTCCACAAGCGTCGCGGTCCGCGCTTCGAGCGCGTCGACGAGCTCCGGTTCGTCCGCCACGACCGATCCAAAACGCGCCGGAAGAATCGCCTCGGAAATCGCCGACAGTGCGCGAACATTGGCATCGTGATTGCGCAGCGCGGTTTCGGTGATCACTGGAACCTGCTCGACGTCGGCGACGATCGCGAGGAAGGACTCGCACGCTACCGCGCGCAGTCCAGGAGGCAGTGCAACGCGCGCGTCCGTCAATGCGTAGAGCGAAATCATCGCGGCTAGCCCTTCTTGCGCGTGGTGAGGCGATGCTGGCCCTCGGCCCGATTCCACGGATCGACACGGTCGGCGGCGCAGAGAATCGCCGAAATGCGCAGGTAGACGAGATCGACGCCAGCCACGCCCAGCATCACTTCGCCGGTGATCACCACGCCTTTGTTGAGGACGTGATCGATGATCTCGAGCAATGACGCTTCCGCTGTCTCGACGATCTCCGCAGCCTCGTTTTTCACGATGCTCATCGCGCCGATCCGACAAAATGATAAGCGGGCCACGGCCCGCTCAGAGCGGCGTCGCAGCCGCGTTCCGTGAGCGCCGAGAGCCCGGCACGCGCGTGCGCCGAAAATTTAGCGCCGTCTTTGTTCTCCACCAGAAAGGCGGCGTGCAACACCAGCCGACCACCCTGCTCTGCCGTCGGTGTTCGGCGTTGGGCCTGAACCGCGCTCCGTTTCAACTGCACGAAAAGTCGATCCGCCTGCGCGCGTGCCCCGGCGAGCGCTTCGCGCGCGAAATCCTGATCACGTTTTTTGCGCAAGAGAAAAGCCGCGCCGGTGGCCGGTCCCGCGGGCGTTCGCTTCGCCGCGGCCAGGCTCCGCGCTTTCACTTCATCTAGAACCACACGCAGGCCCCACTCTTCGCGGCCCGCCACGCGTGATAGCAATCGATCAATCCGCGCACGCGAACGACGCACATGTGCCAACGCCCGATCGTCGTTGCCAAAAAGTGTGAAGAGCTTCATCGGCAATAACGCATCCGCGAAAAGGAAGTTTTCAATCACGGCTTCGTGCGCCAACGCGCAAGCCGAAACCCAATCGAGATCGCGCAAACCCAACGCCAGCGCGGCTTCGCCGTAGTGCGCGAGCGGTACGTCGGCCACGATGAGCCAGCGTCCGCCTCCGGCATCGAGTCCACGCAGCTTTGCCGCACGCGCCAATCCCGAAGGCACACGTGCGAGCGACGGCGCCTTTTCCGAGCGCACCAGGCAGTAAACATAAGTTGCGTTTTTGTTCAGTCCGTTTTCCAAGTCATTTCCCAGTTCCGCAACACGGCAAGCCCAATGGGGGGTGGCACGATCGCCGGCGCACGGATGAGTGTAGCCGGAAACCGCGTGAGCAGTTTCTCCTCGAGGACGGCCAGCCGATCGCAGCGCGCGCAACCGGGCGGCGTTAGCGCGTTCACGATGACCAACGGTACCGGGATGTGCAGCTTCTTGAGCGCACGAAGCAGGCGTTCGGTTTCCACGCGCGGAAGTTCCGCCGCGCGCATCACCGGCACAAACTGCGTCCGCGCGCTATCGCGAAGCAGCACGCCGACCTCGCGCAGTCCGCGCGTCAGGTCGGTGAGCTCGCGCGCCAGATCGCCCAGCGGCATCGCACCTCGGTACTTGAGGAGCAGCGACAACAGCGTGCGCGACCACGTCAGCGCGAGCTCCGGCATCTCGAGGAGACGCAGCGCGTGGCCTGTTGGCGCGGTGTCGATGATCACGCGATCGAATGCGCCCGGCGCGGTTTTGCCGACCGCCGGGACGAGCGCGTCACAAACCGAAACGACGGCAAAGAGCTCGTCGAGTCCCGGTGGCGCCAGATCGAAAAGATCCTGCATCACGTTGCGGTCGTGCGAAGCGTCGAAGCGCGATTCGCCTCGGAGGCGATCGAAAAACCCATCGATGGCGTCGCGGTAGCGTTCGCGACGCGCGTCGAAGGCACGCGCCGCGTCGAGCTCGCGTGCAAAAAGATTCGCTACGCCGGGAACGTTTCGCTCGTCGTCACCGAGTGGAATTCCGAGCGCATCGCCGAGCGAATGCGCGGGGTCCGTGGAGAGCAGAAGAATCTTTCGCTGCGGATCGTGCTCAGCCTGTGCCAACGCGGTTGCCGCGGCGCAGGTCGTTTTGCCAACGCCGCCCTTTCCACCCAAAAAAAGAAGCTGCACCGAGGACGGGATCTCGAGCCCCGCCCCAAGCAGCGGAATTGTTTTCGTTCGCGCGGCCTTCGTTCGACCGTTCGTCTTGGTTCGCGATGCCGTGACTTCCACATCGCGGATCTTGGTCGCCACCCTTCGCAGCGCAGCAACACCGCGCGGCTCCGCTTCCATCGACTCGATTTGCCGCAGTGCTCGCTGTGCAACCGTCAGCGTTTTCACGGCGTCGCCGATCGCCACGCGCTCCGCAGAACGCCGTCCATCGCAGAGCGCGCACGGGGTTCGCGGTCTCGCGGTCACGCGATTCACGATCACTTCGTTCACCGCGATGCTGTCGCGTTGCAGCGCCGCCAGCGCATCTTGCGACTCGGCCACGGCGAGCGCTTCCGGCAACAGAACCCACGTCACCGTCGTCCGTGTGCGATTGCGCAGAATCGCAGCCAGCTCCTGCGCATCGCTCTCCAACTCGTCGATGAGCGCGTCCGCCGCATCCGCGCGCGGCGCGCCCCCGAGACTTTCGCGCACAAACCGGTGCCGCTCCTGCATTTCGTCGAGCACCACCGCGATCCGGTGCAGCGTCTCCGGCATTTCCAAAAACCGCAGCGTGTGCCCAGTCGGCGCGGTGTCCACCACGATCGTTTCGTAATCGCCCGCGCGCGCCAGCCGCACCAACTCCAAAAGGCCAATCAGCTCATCGACGCCCGGCAGCGAAAGTTGCAGCAACCGATCGATGTCCTCGTCATCGAGCACCGTGCCGCGCTCGGCAATGGTGCGCAGCGTTTTTCGCCGCGGCGTGAGCCAACGTTTGAGCGCGCTGGTCGCATCGAGCTCCGTCGCAAAGAGCTCACCGCGGTGCACGGTGATTCGTTGCGGTTTTGCGGAGAGCTTTTTTGTCAGCGCGTCGCCGAGCGAATGGGCGGGATCCGTGGAGACGATGAGCGTTCGCGAACCAGCTTCAGCGGAGGCAATCGCAGCGGCGGCGGCGCACGTCGTTTTTCCGACGCCACCCTTCCCGCCGAAAAAATGGAAAAGCGAATTCACCACCACCACTATCCGTCATGCCCGGGCTTGACCCGGGCATCCACGGCCATTGATCGGAGCATCCACGTGGATGGCCGGGTCGAGGCCCGGCCATGACGAACGCTACTCATCGCCGCCGACGCTCGCGTCGACACCGACGACCTTCACACCTTCGTCTCCGACCTTCGGCCCGCCTAGTCCTTCGCGCCGTTCGCGAATCTCCCGCAACCGCGCCAGGAGCTGCGTTTCGATCTCGCCAAACTCTTCCTGCGTGATCTCCCCGAGCTCGAATCGCATCTGCGTGGCCAAGAGCTCCTCGCGCAGATGCGAATCGTCGTCCAGTTCGGCCTGGGCGGCAGCGACTACTTTGCCCAGGACGAACTTGATGCTCCCGATGAGCATCTTGTCGAGGACGATCACGCGGACTACTCCGCTTCTTTGGCCCGCTCCAGCTTCAAGCGGATGTTGACGAAGTTGTACGGCGGCCACGGCCCCGTGTACTTGAACGTCAGCTTCTCGTGCCGCGCGCTTACTGCTTTCACCTTGGCGTCGAACGCGGCTTCCTGATCGCGCGCCACCAGAAACGCGGCGTTCATGATCATGCGATCACCGATCGGCTTGTTGGCGCGCGACGCCACCGACACGTCGCGCAGCTCGGCGAAAATCTCACCGACGTAACGCTCGCTGCGCGCCTGCAACGCGGCATCCACCAGGCGTCCGTACTGCATGCGCGCGAAATAGGTCGAGCCCTTCTGCGACGAAATTTCATTTTTTAGTCGCATCAGGTTTTCGTCTTCGTTCTCGATTTCGCGCAGCGTCAAATCGCGATCCCACAGCACCTTGAGACCGAATTCCAACTTGTCCTGCATCTTCACGAGCACGTCGTTGAACGCCTCGTAGGCAGAGCGCAACAGCTCGACGATGTCTTCGCGCGTCTTGAACACCGTTCCGAAGGACATCGGAATGACGGTGTGTTTGCGCATGACGGTTTCGTTGACACGCTCGTGCGCCAGTACGTTGTCACGCGTCGGATCGTGGACCGCCATCGGCGTGTCGGAGACCACGGCGGCAAGGTCTTTGTAGTTGACGGTGTGCACTTCCGCCGTCTCCGCGCCGATGCCGAGCGGACCAAAGCGCAACGGCTCGGCCGCGCGAATGACGCAGTAGACATACTTGCCGCGCGTGTCGTGCGCTTTGTGCGGCGCTTCCACTGCCGCTAAGGTAAGATTCGGTTTTTTTGAGCCTGAGCCTGAGCCTGAGCCTGAGCCTGTCGCTCGGCGCTTGGCGCGTTTCACGGGAAGCTTCTTCGCTGCGGTTTTCCTCTGCATGCCTTCTCCTGAATTGCCCCCAAATTTTTTCACGCCTTCGCCCGCTTCGTCTTCGGTTTCGCCATCAGCTCCAACACCCGCCGCACTTCAGCCACCAGCGCGTCGGGCAGACACGGCTTGGCCACGAACGCATCGCAACCCGCCTCGCGCGCACCTTCGGAGTGGCCAATCAGCGCGTGTCCAGTCAGCGCCACCACTGGAATTTGCCGCGTGGCCTCGTCCCGCTTGAGCCGCCGCGTCGCTTCCCAGCCATCGATTTTCGGCAACGACAAATCCATCAAAATGATGCTCGGCTGCAAACGATTGGCCTTCTTGAGCGCTTCTTCGCCATCGCGCGCCTGCTCCACGCGGTAGCCCGAAAATTCCAAATACTCGGCGTACATTTCGCGCGCGTCTTGAAAATCTTCCACCACCAGAATCAACGGCGCTTTCGCGCGGCTCGCTTTCCCGTTCGTCGCAATTCGTTTGGCCATCATCGCCTCAGCCGTGCGGGCACGCGCAGCGCGAACGTCGAGCCTTTGCCCAGTTTGCTTTCCAAGAAAATGTCGCCGCCCAACATGTTGGAGAGCCGCCGGCAAATCGAAAGACCGAGTCCTGCGCCACCGTAGAAGCGCGTTGGCGAGCTGTCGACCTGCTGGAAATCCTGAAAGACCTTTTCGCGATCCTGATCCGCAATGCCAATGCCCGTGTCAGAGACGGAGATCGAAACGATCTTGCCCGGCAAGTATGCCGCTTTGACCTTGATCGATCCTTGGTGCGTGAACTTGACCGCATTGGCCAAGAAGTTAAGCACGATCTGCTTGACCTTTTGTCGGTCGCTGCGCATGCGCGGCAAGCGCGGTGCGATCTCGGTGGTCACGGCCAGCTTGGAACGCGAGATGATCGGCTCCATCTCCGCCATCACCTCGGCCACCAGCACATCGAGATCGAACTCCGAGAGGTGCAGCGGCATCTTGCCCGCTTCGATGCGCGAGATGTCGAGGATGTCGTTGATGATGGCCAGCAAGTGTTTGCCGTTCGATTCGATGCGCGACATGCTGCGTAGCTGCGGCGTTGTGAGATCCCCCGAGACGCCTTGCAAGAGCATCTGCGTGTAGCCGAGCACGGCGTTGAGCGGCGTGCGGAACTCGTGCGACATGTTGGCGAGGAATTGCGATTTGAGTGCGCTGGCCTGCTCGAGCGCGATGGCCTGGCGTCGCAACAGCTCGTTCTGCTGCGCCAACTCGCCGGTCGCGGCTTGCACTTTCGCTTCCAACTCGTCGGCGGCGCGTTTGACCTGATCGTAAAGCTGCGCCTTCTCCATGGCGTCGGTGCGATCGTGAAGCACGGTGACGATGGCGGTGAGCTCGCCGTGCTCGGACAACACTTTACCGGCGATCGCTTCCACCGGAACGAGCACACCGGTCTGTGGATCGGTGAGGTTGAGCTCGCCCTTCCAACGCAAGCCCTGCGCGGCAAAGAGGTTGGAGATGAACGACGAAAAAACGGCGTCGTTGGTGCGCACCGCACGCTGCGCGTCTTTGCCGACGTTGGTGCCTGCCGTAAACAGACGCTCGGCGGGCGTGTTCATCAACATGATTTCGCCCGAGGGGTTGGTCGCCACCACCGGATCGGCCATGGAGTCGATGATGAGGTCGAGGCGGTCGCGCTCGGCGCGAATGTCGGACTCGGCCACGCGCAGCTTGCGGTAGTTCTCCTCGATTTCCTCGGTGGCGCGGCGAAGGTCAGTGACGTTGCGCAAAATCGACACGATGCCCGTGCCCTCGCGCGCGTCCGCGGCTACCGTGGACATCAGCTCGAACAAAAGATCGCTGCCTTCGGTGGGATCGACGACCAGCAGCTCGCGCCGTACACTAGATGGATTATCTTCAATAGCCGAGAACGAAAGCGCCGAAGAGAAGAGCATGTTGTTGAGCGCGACGGCGCGGCGGCGGCCTTCCGATTCTTCTTCACGCGCGGCGAAGAGTTTCTCGGCGCGGTTGTTGGCGAGGATTAGTTTCCCCTCGGTATCGGTGAGCAAAATCGGGTCGGTTACCGCATTGACGATGCTGTAGAGCAGCGTCCGCTCACGACGGTAACGGTGCTCGGCGTCGGCCAGAACATCGCGTGCGCGAAGACGCAAAAGTTTTTCGCCGAGCACGCGCGCCACCCAGCGCACTTCCCGTGTGACTTGCGTGGCATCTTCGGCGCTGGCGAGAAGAACGCCGACACCGAGCTGCTCGTCGAGCTCAAGCGGCGCCAAGGGGATGGCGCGAAATTCGCGGTAGCCCGTGCCAACGCCGAGCCGCAACGGAAGATCGTCACCGACCGGGCGGAAGCTCACCGGCTGCGAGCCCATCAGCGCCTGCACCAGCGGATGCTCGGAGTCCTCGACGGCCATCGAGAACTGCTTGACCTTGCTCGTCGGAACGCCAAATCCCGCGATGCCCGCCAGCCGCCGTGGCTCGCCTTCCTGCACCACGAGGCAGACCGCTTGGCGCATGCCCGCGTGATCGCCAAGCCATTCGACAGCAGACTGCGCGCAGGTTTCCCGATCGTCGCAGGTCAGCAGAAATTCGGCGAGACCGAGGCGCGCTTCGGCGCCAGCAGCCACGTTCGCCCACGTGGCTTGGTGCCGCGGAGCTGGGGCGGCCATGGCCTAGGCCCGGAGTTGCTTGCCGCGCTTGGATGCTGGCGTACGAACGCCCTTCGCCGCGAGCTGCGCTCGCAACGACTCGTTCTCGGCCAAGACCTCTTCATGTGCCTTGGCATCGATGCCCGGACGCGACGCCGGCGAAGCCTGCCCGACCGCTTCCGAGTACTTGAGGTACGTATCGATGGAAGCGACGACGACACGCGCTTCAACGGTGATGAGGTCGATGCCGACCAGGGAGACTCGAACCCAAGCATCGATCACGATGCCTTTGTCGAGAACCCGGTCGAGAACGTCGATAAGACTTGTGCCGCCTGAAGCTCTTTCAATGGCCATTATTTGCTCCTCGGAACCGCATCCAACACGCTTGTTTTCCGTTGGCGCAAAGGGCCCCCGCCCCGTCCCGTGAGAGACGCCACCTTGCGCTCGAGCAGGCGAACCTGCTTGCGCAATTCTTCGTTTTCCAAAGCTTCCGGTTGTTTCCCCGGAGAGAGATGATGATCGTAGCGCCACCAATCGAGACCGATTTCCTGAGCCTTGTCGATGGAGCAGACCAATAGACGAATGCGAATGGTCAGCAGCTCGACTTCGGCCAGCGAGACTTTGATGTCGCCGGCGATCACGAGTCCCTTGTCGAGGACGCGATCGAGCACGTCGACAAGGCCGCTGCCTTTGGCTGATCCGGTTGGAAATTCGCTGCGCATTCGGTGTTTGCCCGCTAACACGTTGTTTAGACATGCTGCAAGCTGCAAGGCGTAGAAAGTGCGACATCCATCCCATGCCACGGTGAATGTAACCTCTACTTTTTCCTCATCGGCGCAATCGGAAGCTGCGGCAACGGGGGCGGCAACGGAACGCCAATTGGGGCGGACAACGTCCCTTTTCCGCTCTCATTTCCCTTCACGATCGACAATTCGAGGCGACGATTCTTCAGCTTGTTGCGCTGGGTGACATTGGGTGCCAGGGGATGTGCGGACCCATCGCCGATGGCATCGACGCGTTCAGCGGGAACACCGCGCGCCACCAACGCCGCCTTCAGGGCATCGGCCTGATCTTGCGTGGCGGTCTGCGCCGCGTCCGGCGTGGAAAGCGGTTCGCTGGCAGCGAGAACACGCAACCGCACGTCGGGACGGGTGGCCAAAAGATCGGCGAGCTCGTCCAAGGCCTGCGAAGCTTCCCGCGGTGGCACCGGCTCCTCTGGGTCGAGTGGCCACGGATTCACCAAAGCGACGTTGTTTCCACTCAATGTAATCGCCGCCTTCGCCGCGCGCTTGGGCAGCACAAACGTGAGCAGCGCGTGCGCACCAACACTCAAACGCGCTTTCCGCCACGCCGCGAGATGTCCGGGTGCCGTGGCCAAAACGTCATAGTTGGCCGCGGGAACTTTCAGATCGAACGAACCATCGCCGGACGACTGGCCATCGCGCACCATGGTGCCCGCACGCAAAACCAGCTTGGCGGACAGCGGCGAGCCACTGACGTCGCGCACCAATCCGAAAAGACTCGCGCCCTCCGCCTCGGCCATGATGGTCAGCGCAACCCGTGCCTCCTGCCCGGCAACGACCGTGGCCGCGCCGCTTCCGCTCGTAAAACCAGGCTTGGCGGCAGACACGTGCAGCGGTCCCGGCGGCAATTCGTAGCCGACGAACGTTCCCAAACCATCGGTGGCAACCGGCGGCAGCCCCACGCCGAGCGTCACCACAGCGCCGGCCACGGGCGATCCACCCGCATCGGTTACCGTTCCGAGGAGCTTGCCGGTGGTCGGCACCTGTTTGGGCGCCGCGACCGGCAACGCTACCATCGGCGGCAACGGAGGAGGCGGCGGCGGCGCGTTCACCACCACTGGGCGACTGCCCGCGTCGTAGCGCGACGGATCGAAGTGAAACGTAAATCCCACAAATGCGGCATAAGGCGCCGCACTGGAAAATCCTGGAACGACCGCGCCGCCCGGAGAGAGCTCCAAAGCCAAATCGATGACCACGAGTTTTCCGGGCGAAACACGCAGACCGGGTGTGAAGCGAGTCGCCGCAACTTGAAAAATCGAGGCGCCGTTCAGCGCGGCATCGTCGACACCGATTGGAAAATCGGTCGACAGCTCGAGAAATGGGCTCACGAAGGAGAAGGGAATGATCAACGCCGCGTTGGCCAGAATTCGGTTGTAGCCGGACAGCCCCACGCCGAACTGCGACGCAGCCGGAAGCGCCGATGCATTGGTTAGCCCATCGAGGTGGCCAACGGTCGCGCCGAGCGCCCCGTGAAACTGCGCGTGCGGCCACAACATCGACACCAGGCCGCGCACCAGGAACGTCGTCGAGGAAAAATCGACGACGTCTTGCCCAACGGTGTTGTGCGGCTCCACGCGCACGTCGCCGCCAACAAAGAGGCCTGGGCGAATGCGAAACGAAGTCTTCAAGCCAAAGGCGATGTCGCCCTGCACCTGCACGAGCGGCGGATCAGAAGCGGGATTGAAGTTGGAGCTGTTGCGGTAAGCGAGAAAAAGCTCGACGTGATCCACCGGCGTGAATCCCAGTGCGAACTCTCCGAACCACTGCCGATCGGTCGCGTCGGCCAACGGGAAATTGCCGGAGAAGAAGGTCCCGTGCACAACCGCGCGAACGCCGCCCGCATCGCCGACCAGCGCAAATGGCGTTCGGCCGAGACCGATTTCGCCGGAAATATTGGAAGCTGGATGGTCGAGCGTAAACGGCGGCGTGGCGGAGGGCGACGCCTTGGGTGCGGCTGGTTTCTCTGACGAAACCTCGGGCACCGGTGCCGCGGCTGGCTCGGTTTCGGGCTTGTCCCCGTCCAAGAGCTTCTGGATTTCGGGATCGACCGGCTCGTCCGCCAAGGCCGGCGCGGCAAAAAAGAGCGCGGTGATGAGAGCAAGAATGCGCATGGTGTCTCCGGATCAAACGCTCCAGCGAAAGCGTGGATGCTAACAGAGAGCCTGTGGAAAATTCATTTTCCGCTCGCAGCGTCGCGTCGAAAGACGCGGCGGCGGGTGGGGTGAATGCGCCGATTCACTCGGCGCAGAGGGGCGGGCGGCGGCCCGACCCTTCAACATTCCTCAGAGGTTGTGAGGATTTTTTCACAACCTCTGAGGATTACGCGTCGAACACGCGGAGATCCTCGGCGAGGAGCGTTTCCAAAAAGGCCCCGCGCGCTTCGGCGAGCATTTCGGCGGGATCTACGCTCGGGGAAAGATGCGTGAGCACCAGGCGATTCGGCGCCGCGCGGACCGCAATTTGCGCGGCCTGCAGCGCGGTGGAGTGGCCGCGGGCGGCGGCGTCTTCGGCACGCGAATGCGGGTAAGTCGCCTCGTGCACGAGCAGCGTCGCGCCCGCGCCGAGCTGCACGCCGTTGTCACACGGGCGCGTGTCGCTAACGTAGGCGATGCGCCGACCCCGCTGTGGCGCGCCAACAAATTCGTCTGGGCGCAGCGTTCGTCCATCGGGAAGCGTAATGACCTCGCCGGCCTTGAGCCTCCCCAGTAATGGACCTGACGCAATCCCCGCCGCGATGGCGCGCGCCACATCGAGCGACCCTGGGCGGTTGGGCTCGGTGAGCGCGAAACCATAGGTAGAGATGCGGTGATCGAGCGGCAAGGCTTCCACGCTGAAGGGGCCGATGCGGAAGTGTTCGCGCGGCGCCGAGAGCTCGTGGATCTCGACGGGAAACGGCACGGCGAGCGCGCCGGCGCGACAGAGCGCGGCGTAATAGTCGGCCAGACCGCGCGGTCCGACCACTTGAAGCGATCGATCGCGCCCTTCGAGACCCAGCGTGCCAACCAGGCCCGGCAAACCGTTCACATGATCGCCGTGAAGATGCGTGAGCAGGATGGCATCGATGCGCGATGTGCGCAGACCGGCGCGCAAGATCTGAAGCTGCGCGGCTTCGCCGCAATCGAGGAGGACCAGCCGCCCGTCGCGCTCGACCGCTACCGAAGAGACGTTCCGCGCCAACGTGGGCCGCCCGCTTCCGGTGCCGAGCATGGTGAGCCGAAGGGGAATCATCTAGAGCCGCATTGTCCCTTGTTCAACATTGTTAACTTGGTGTAATTTCGCTGATCGTGCGCTCAAAAAAATCCGCCATCCTCGTCGCTGCGTTGCTCTCGGCCTGCTCCGGTATCAAGCCCAAGATTCACGTTACACCGGGCGACGATGTGGTGCGCGTTCGCGGCATCGCCATCTTCCCCGTTGCCTACCGCTGGGACGTTCCGCCTTACCTCGCCTACGAGCGCGCCATGACGCTGGTGAACGCGGTGGACGCCATGCACCAGCTCGTCGTGCTGGGGCCGACTGAATTCAAAATTCAAGACGCCGACTCCATTGACGTTCTGCAGAAGACCAACATCGCCGCCACGCTGCACAACAAGGGCATTGCCATTTCCGAGCAGCTGGCGTTGCGCGCCTGGGCGGAAGAGCGCGTGGCCAGCCAGTCCGAGCAGCTCTACGATCTGCAGGGAAATCCACTCGGGACGGCGCACAACGATCAGATCACGCTGGTGGCGCACCTCGAGGTTCTGCATCCCGCCACCTACCGCGTGCTTCTCGAGATGGAGCTGACGCGCGAGCTCGACCCCCTCATCGATCGCGGCACGGTGGACCCGCTGCCCGAGCTAACCGAGATGCTGCCGGCGCTGGTGAAGAAGGCATTCGACGCGCTGGAGCCGCGGCTGGACATGCCCAAATCGATGCGCACGGCGATCGATTTCAAAATGGCCCAGAGCGCGCGCCCCGGGTTTGACATGACCACACCAAACCATCCCGCCTACGCGGACACGCTGGCCAAGATGGATGTGCTCGACCAGCTGGTGGCGAAGACGGACCGTTACCATGCGCTCGACCCAGCGGCCGACGATGCGCGGGTTCAATTTTACGACGACCATCCACCAGGGCTTTACGTGTCGGAACCGGGGCCGGTGGCCAAAGGCGCGGGGCTTCAGGCCGGCGATCTCATTCTGACGGTGGATGGTGAGCCGGCAGTGGGGGCGCACGTGCTGACGCGGCGAGTCTTGGCGGGTGGGCCGACGCTGAAGCTGACGGTGGCGCGCACCGACGGCAACGCGGAGATAGCGTTGCCCGTCAAGTAGCTTCACGCATCAAGATATTCGAAGGACGCAACGACCGGCGTATGGTCGCTGGGATCTTTTCCCTTGCGTGCTTCGCGATCGATCGACGCGGCCAGGCAGCGCTGGGCCAGGGGCGCGGTGGCGAAGATGTGATCGATGCGCAGGCCCATGTTCTTGTGAAACGATCCCGCGCGGTAGTCCCACCACGAGTAAAAGCCGCCGTCGTCCACGTGCTGACGGAAGGTGTCGGTGAGCCCCCAGCTCGTCACGTCGGCGAGCGCCTGGCGCGCCCGAGGATGGTAGAGCGTCTCCGCCTCCCAACGCGCGGGGTCGTGCACGTCGCGCGCTTCGGGAGCCACGTTGAAATCGCCGCACAGCGCCAGCGGTTCGCCCGCGCGACAACGCGTTTCTAGAAAACCACGCAACCGATCGTACCAAGCCAGCTTGTAGTTCCACTTGTCGGAGCCTACCGACTGACCATTTGGCGCATAGACGCTGACCACCCGCACGCCGCCGACGGTCGCCGCGATGAGCCGCGCGTGCGGATCGGGCTCGCCATCGTCGAGGCCGCGCTGAACATCGGTCAGTGAAAGCTCCGCGCGCGCCAGGATGGCCACGCCGTTGTAGGTCTTCTGGCCAGCGATGCAGGCTTCGTAACCCGCGAAACGTATGGGATCCCATGGAAATGTGGCCTCCTCACATTTCAGTTCCTGCAGGCAGACCACGTCGGGTTGCCGCTCGCGCAACCAAGCGGTGAGCCGCGCTTCGCGGGCACGGACGGAATTGACGTTCCAGGTGGCGATTGTCAGTGGGCGCATGGGGCGAAGTATACTAAGTGTTCATGAAGATTCGACTCGCGTGTGCGCTCCTCCTTGCGGCCTGTCCGAAGCCGCCGCATCCTTTGCCCGCCGACGTCCAGCTCGATCCGCCGCCGGTCGGGCGGGGATTTCAACTCGCCACCCCGGCCTACGACGTGGCCGCGGGAACCGAAGATCAGCGCTGCATTTTTTTTGAAGCGCCCGCCGATGAAACCTGGGTGAACCGCATCGTGACCGCCGTGAATCCGGGCAGCCATCACATGAACCTTTTTCGCGTGCGCACCCTCGTCGGCCTTTCGGGAAAACCGGGCGACGTGGTGGTCAATGGCGAGTGCTTCAAGAGCCCCAACTGGGCCGACTGGCCACTGGTCACCAACCAGCAAGACAGCTCACCGGGCCGTAACGTGACCGATTGGACGCTCCCCGATGGCGTGGCGCAGCACTTCGCGCCGCACGAGCTGCTGATGCTTCAGGTCCACTTCGTGAACGCGAGTCCGCGCTCGATGAAATTACCGACGGCGGCCAACTTGATCTTTTTCGACCAGGCCAAGGTGGCGACGTTTTTTTCGTGGGTGTGCGTGTCCGCAACGTCGCACCTTGCCACGTCGATTTGCGCGCGACGATTCGCGACCCCGATGGCGGCCTGCTGATCGCGCAGGAAGATCGCACCGTTCGGCTTTCGCAACGCAACGCGGGTTGGGCGGAGCCAGACCTGGTGGGCCAAACCGATTTCGCCAACGTTCCCGCCTGCCCGCCGCACGGCCATGCGCTGCTCGATCGCCTGCTCTGGTTAGACGTGAGCGTTGACGACGGAGCTTCGCGGGCCACGCTTCGCCGCACCATCGTTCCGAGCTGCCACGGCGACGCGCAGTGTGTGGGTACGTGCGCCGAACGTGAAGAGGTGCCCGCGTTCGATGCCGGCACGCCCGATCCGTCAGCACCGTAGCGGCCAGGTGCTCGCTCAAGGTTGTCTACGAAGGGACCCGTCCCCAGCTTTTTCAGGGAAACAAGCGTTCCTCTTTCCACCGACTACGGAGACGGAAGCATGCAACGCATCCCTTTTGCGATTCTGCTCGCGCTGATCGTGCTTCCCTCCGCATCCCACGCGACCGAACGCGTGGAGACGACGAGCGGCCGGACCACCCTTTCGTACGTCGCCACCGACGCGCTCTACGGTGGCGTGGCCGGCGCGCTCATCGGCAGCGGCATCGTCCTCGTCCAGAACGGCGGCTTCAACACCGGCTCTGGATATAACTGGGGACGCACATTGTCGTTTTCGACCGGCATCGGAATTTTGAGCGGAGCCGTTTATGGATTGGTTGATGCGGCCACGAGTAGAGATCACGTGGTAAGTGATCGACTGACTTCCTTGCGCGATTTTTCGGTGTCCGAGCGAAGTGACCTCTCTCATGTTCGGCTCTACGGGACGCCACCTGTTCGCTGGTAGCTACATTGGTTGCTCTTGCGCATGGCTCGCTTCGCCGGGCCGCATGGCCTCCACCTCGACGATCACGTAGCGGCGATCGAGTTTCGCACGCAAGAGCGGCATGGCCACGTTGAAGACCGGAGCGCCGCCGACGGTCGCGCCGCGCGGTGAGCCGTGATGCGCATGGCCGTGAAAAACAGCGGCGACCGTCTGGCGGTCGATGGCGTCGGCGAGGCGCGATGATCCCAAAAAGGGAAAGAGCTCCACTTTCTCGCCAACGAGCGTGGCGTGCACGGGCGCATAGTGCGTGAGAACGATCTTCGTGTGCAGGCCGAGCGCTTCGAGCTTGGCCAGCGCGGTTTCCAACTTCATCGACTCCTCGATCACTTCGTAAACGAAGCGCTTGAGCGTCTCCTCGCCCCAAGCCTGCAGCGCGCAGTCGCCAAAGCCGCCCGCGAATCCCTTGGTTCCGGCGAAGCCGAGGCGCTTGTCGAAAATCCACGTTCCGCCATTGAGCAGATGAACGCCCGCGTGCGTGGAGAGAATGTGCGCGACCTCCTCGGCTTTGCCCGATTCGTGATCGTGATTTCCCAAAACCGCAACTTTAGGAATCTCAATCGCCGCCAAATCGTCCGCCAACACGCGCGCCTCTTCCGGAAGGCCGTGATCGGTCAAGTCGCCAGGGAGCGCGAGCACGTCGGCTTCGTCAGCCGCGGGACCGAGAAGCCGTCGAATTCGCCCGGGCGCATCGACGCGGCAGTGCAGATCCGCGGCGGCGGCTACACGAACGGTTGCATTGCGCATGCGTGCCTCCTCAGTGCACCGTGGCGTTGTCGCGCCACTGCGCGACCTCGACCAACCGCGCGTCAGTAAGCCCCATCAGCACATCGAGGTCGTACTGTGATCGCGACAGCAAGGTTCCGCGGCACAACGACTCCTCCGCGGCGCGGGCCTCCTTCCGGCACTGCGCGAAGAGCCGATCGAGCAAGGCCAGCGGAACCTTGTGACGCTCGCCGGGAAACGCAAAACGAAAGAGCAAGAGGTGCACGAGGAGAATGTCGGGATAAGCGTCGAAGCGCTGGCAGAGATGATCCCAGTCGATGAGGTGCGCGCAAAAACGCAAGAGGTGCGCGATGTCCGCGCCGTCGAATCGCTCGCGTTCCAGGACGAAAGCTTTGCTCCAGATGATCTCCTCGGGCGGCGCGACGCGCGAAGGTTCGCCGAGGACTTCCGCTTCCCGCGCACGCGAAAACCAGAGATCGTCCACCAGCGCGAGGCCGTTGCCCGAGGCAAAAATCACGTCCACGTATTCACCGCCGCGCGAAAATCCCTTGGCCAGCCAAACCGGATCGGTCAGCTCGGTTCGAAAATGCGCGGCACGCAGCGCAGCCAGGGTCGCGGCGACATCGCGCGGGCGAACGAAAACGTCGAGGTCTTTGGTGTCACGCACAATGCCAGCGTATTCGCGCATCGCATACGCGCCGGCGACAACGTAGGGAACGTCCGCGCGATTGAGCGCTCGCAAAGCCGCCGCACGGCCTGGGGGATCGCGGACGGAAGATCGGAATCCCGCTTCGCCACGACGCCGCCGCATACATCACGAATAGTCACGATGGGCGCGAAATGCGCGTCATTGAATCAATCGTCTTTATGCGACCGTTCAGGCGCTTCTAAGGGGTCTCTATCTGCGCAGCATCTTTTCCAACCGCCGTGCAATTGCCGAGCATCCGCACTTTCGAAAGTTGCGAAAATGATTCGTCGACAACGGCTTGCCCCAAAATCGTTCCGGAGATGCTGACAATGGTGGCCGCCATTCCCGCATGAACGCCCTGAACCGATCCAGCGCCGACCGAAAGTTGGCACCGCCGATCATCCTCCACGATTTTCGCGGCAATCACCGTCGCCGGTTGAAACGTTTCCGCGATTGCATATTTGCCGCCTGCTCCCTTGAGTGGCGCGCTGATTCTGACAAACAACACCCCACTGGCGCCGATGTCGCGCGTCAGCGTCCCAGCGATTCGTTCGCCTTCCTCGGCGTCGGGGCCGCTCATCACTTCCGCTCTTAATTTTCCGGCCTTTCCCAAGACGCGAAAAGCGATCAGCACTTTGCCTTTCTGCGGCGCCTGAAGTTTGTACCAATGGAAGGCGTTCCCTTTGCTGGCATCGACTTCACTGGTGCGATTGTCGCTCGGCACCTTGAGCTCCTCGGGCGCCTCACCGCGGCAGGCTTCGCCGCCATTGGCGCAAAGATCGCCAAGCGAATAGGTCACCGACAGAGTGTAATCGCCGCGATCACCGGCTTCATTGGCCGTCACGCGAACGTAGTAGTCGCCAGGTGGAGAAACATCCCGTTTCCAACCCGCAAGCGGATCTACCTTTTCCGAGGCCACGCCGGGCATAAACACCTCGGCGGTTACGCCCGCTGGCGCGTCTTTCGCAAAGCGCAACGACAACGCGCCGCCCGCCACACGGCGGAGTTTCCACCACTGCGTGCGCTTCATCGCTGAGTAATCGACCGTTCCGGCCAACCGCGCACCATCTAGCTCCGCCACTTCTCGCGCGCCCGCCTGCGTTCTTTCTGGCCCGCCTCCCTTTTCCGGATCGGCGGGTTTGTAAACAATCGATTCTTCAAATCGCGTTGCTTCCGAATTTTTCCCGATGACCGCGACCCAATAAGAGCCGTGGTGCACATCGTCCACGCGCGCACCCTTGGCGGAATCTCCCGTCGTTAGCGGAACCGTTCCATCTCCATAAACGCGCAATTCCAATTGCGCTTGCGGATTCGATTGCCGCAGGTTCACAATCAAGGCGCCCTCGTCGGGCACCTCGACCCGCCGGCACTCAGTCCAGCGATCGTGGTCGGGATCAATTTCGCCCGACAGAAAACGACCCAACGCAGTCGGGACCGCCGAGGCGCGCAGGTTGATGCTCTGACTCGCGCACGCCGACATCCACACGCCGACGATCAAAAGAATTCGCTTCATGGCACCAATCCAAAACGGGCCGGATTGCGACCAATGATTCCGGCGGCAACAATGCGCGGTACATATTCCATGGTTTCGGCCGGCAAGAGTTTTAATTGATAGAGCCGCCAAAAATCGCGGTCCTTTTTATGCCAGAGACCATTCTTCATCAGGACCCTGCGCACTCCGTCTTCCCCTTCGTTGTAGCTGGCGATGGCCAACATGAACGACTCCTCTCCAAATTGACTGAGTAGATCTTGCAAATAGTGCGCGGCAGCACTGGCTGCCCGCTCGGGATCAATGCGCTCATCAATGTTCGGCTCCACGCGCAAACCATAATTGCGCGCGGTTTGTGGCATGAATTGCCAGAGCCCGCGCGCGCCAGCGGACGACAAAGCGAGCGGATCGAATCCACTCTCCACCCAAGCAACGGACGCCAGTTCTTCCGGCAAACCGCGCGTGCGAAAAGCGTTCTCCACCGCCGGCCAATAGAGTTTGCGCCGCGCCCAAATCGCATGGAGTGTGGCCGGATGCCTCTTCGAATCGTCGAGATAATAGGACACACGCGATTTAAAAAGCGGCGGCAAATAGGTTGTATCCGCCTCGAATCGGTGCAGAAGCGCGCGCAGCTCGCCATCGAGCCAATCATCGGCGGCGGTTTTTTGCTGCTCGAATTTTTCCGCGGCCGGAGCATCGGCCACCCAAAGCGCGCGCTGTGCCTCGGCAGCATGGCCTTGGAGCAGGTCGAGTCGATCCATTAACGCCTGAAGCTTTTGGGGATCGCTCTCCACTTGCATCGCGAGTTGCACGCGCCTGATTTCCAATTCGGTTGACGTTTCTTTGTCTTCGATGTCGGCGAGCAAACGACGTTGCAGATGTGCCTTCAACAAGAGCCCGCCAACACAACAGCTCAAGAGAACACCAATCACCAGGAGCGAAAAATAAAAGCGCGGCGTCTTTTGTGGACTCGATTGACGCGCAGCATTCGGTGGCGCGAACAAACGCGGCTCAAAACGCGCGGCTGGACCGCGGGGTGGACCGAAAACGATTCGATCCCCCTGGACCAACGGCCGACGTTGTCCGGGGCGAAGCGGTGTCCCATTCACCGATGTTCCCTGCGTGGAATGGGTGTCGACAACGAAATAGGCACCATCCTCAAATCGAATTTCCGCATGGCGTGCCGAAACCGGCGTGTCGATATTTCGATCAAAACAAACGTCGCATTCACGCGCGCGCCCAATTCGAATCACCGCATTGGGCGATTCGAACCAACTTCCTTTGCGCGTTCCGGTGAGGTGGGTGAGGCGCACCATTGCAGGGCGACGTAGGGCCGGCGTCGGTCTTTGGATGAAACCAAAGCCGACGCGCGGTTCATTGAAGCGGGAATAATTTAGGCGGACTTGCGCTTGCGACCGCGACGACCTTTTCCGCTCGTTTTAGCGCCCGACAAACGTGCCTTGCGCGCTTCCAGCGCGGCCTTCTTATCGGCGGCGCTCAGCGATTCACCGTGCTCTTGGCAAAAGAAAGAGAAGCGCGGACCGCGGCTCTGGTTCTTGCAACCAGCCACCGGGCACTCCATGACCAGTTTTCGGCGAGGACGGCCCGTGGCCGTGCGCTCGACCTTGACCGCGCCGCTGGTCTTGCCGCCCTGAAAGAGGCGCCGCGACATTTCGGCGATTTCGCTCTGCACCGCACGCGCAATCTGGGCCCGCACTTCGCGTTCAATCTGTGCCGCGAATCCAGAGGCGAGGCTGGTAAATCGCTGAAGAACGGCATTTTCTTTTCTTGGACGACCACGCGGCATGAGCACCCTCTCGTTTAAAGTGAATGGAACCGCGGCATCCTAAGCAATATTGAATGAATTGCAAATGACACGGCGCCGAAGCGTCGATTAACGAGAAATGGCCGGTAATGGACCTTTAATCAGGCCAGGGTAATCACGACAGTCGTTCCGTCGAATGTCGTCGAATAACTGCGCAGACCGGCAGGCGCGGGGCCCGATAAATAATGCCCATCCAGCTTGAAGGCCGATCCGTGGCATGCACAAACAAGTTGCTGGTCAACCACACCCCAATTGTCGGTGCAGGCCGCATGCGTGCAATGCGCATCCATCGCACTCACCGTGGCCTGATTCCCCCGCGTCAGGAGAAGGAGCGTCCCATCCGAAGCGGAAGCGCGTTGAAATCCGCCAACGGTCTCGAGACTGGGGAATTGGCTGATTGGGAACGTGATTTTTCCGCCGACGATTTGAAGCACGTTATCGCTGAGCGTGATCAGCACGTGTCCAGCGCTGTCGACGGTCACTTTGTACGAAGGAACACCCGTCGCCGCCGGCCCCTGCATCAACGTCCCGTCACTCGCAAAACGCGATCCGTGACACGGGCACTCCACCTGCTTGTCCGACGGAACGTAGGTCAGCTCGCAACTCGAATGGGGACAAATTCCGCCGACCGCGAAATAGGTCCCACTCTGCTGGACCAAAAGAATGGGCGAAATGGCCGTGCTGCCCGCCGTCGCTGGTTCCGGACGCAAAAAGATCGCGCCGCCCTGTTTCGTAAGCGCTGGATAGTGCCGCGGATCGATCGTAATCACACCATTGGTTGGCGCGGGAACGGAAAATTCGCCCGCGGGATCAATGAAAGTCTGGCAACCGCTCAAACTGCGGAGCGCAATCGGGGCGCCGGCGAGAAGGGCCGCACGGCGAAGAAGTTCACGACGCGTAAGTTCGTCCATGGATATCTCCGCTCGCCAAATCAAATTAGAAAAAGAGAATGGAAAATCCCGCAGCCATCGCACCGAACGCGGTGAAACCGATAATCTGATGCGTCAACGCAAAATCGCGTTGCGACATAAACCCCTCGTGCCGCGCGGTCGTCACGCCAAGAACAAGCTCGGCGGCCATTCCCAACGTGGCGAGCGCCATCGCCGATCTATGCAAAGTCGCGGTGTCGAGCTGCAATTTTTTTTCGAAGGGAACCGGCGCCAGCAGGCCCAAGAGGCCGGTGGTCGCAAACAACGCGCTCGTCCCAATCGAAAAACCAACGTGCCATTTATAAAAAGTTCCCTTGTCACCACCGCCCAAATAACGGTCCTGATAATTCAATTGCCCGAGAATAACGGTCGTGCCTAGCGACGCCAGCGTGGCAATGCCAAGCACCTGATGGAGCTGCAACATCCCACGGCGCCGAGCGATCTCCCGCTCTACTTGCGCTTGGTGCGCGAGCGCGGCGGCGTCCGGTTTGGTGGTCTCGAGAAAATTGAAATCGTCGGCGGGCGTAGCGGGGACTTCGGCGCGCACGGACGTGAAAAAAAGAAGACCGGCGAGAAAGAGTGGAAAACGCATGCGCGGATACTACCGCGATTTCCCTGCGATCAAATTCGTTTTCAATATTCGGCCGACGTCTCGCGCGTCAGCTCGTTAATGACGTCCCATAATTCAGGGAAAAGCGACTCGGTGGTGCCGTGGACGAGCTTCGCGGCGGGGACGCCTTTGAGCGAACGCACCTGATCGCCGATTTCGCGTCGCACGAGCTGAAAATGGCCGTAGCGCCATTTCTGAAACGACTCGTCAAAGGCCATCATCGATTGCACCACCTCGAACAAGAGTGGATGTTTTTGCGGCGCGCGGTGCAGCTCAATCAAGGAAACGCCGGTCTTCTTAAGCATCGGATGGAATGAACCCCAAAGCCCGGCCGGCGCGGCCAAGATGGAATTAAACCCCGGAGAATCTTGGCCACTGCCGCGACCAAGCGTCACGCGCACTTCGTGATAACGCGCAGGCGGCATCGTTTCCAGAATCGGAAGACTCGCGGCAAGATGGTCGAGCACAAGTCGCGCGCGGACGAACATGCGCACGGCAGTGAGACCATCGTCCGGCATCGCCGACTGGGCTCGCGAAAGGCAGGAGAGGATTTCCTGCATCCAAAGCTCCGCCGACTGGTGCATCACTTGGAAGAGGAGCTCATCGGGATTGGCGCGATCAGCGGGCGTTTTTTGCAACGCGAAGAGCTCGCGTGTGCGCACGTAGCGCGCGTAATCAGAATCGTGCGGATTACTGGGCGTCCAGTTCGGCATTGGCGGAGCGTAGCAATGGAGTTTCGGGAATGCACGCAAAGGATCCGCGTTAATATCCTGCGCCAATGATCACACTACTCGTTCTCGCCGCCACCGTTTCGCCGCAAACCGCCGCGCTAACCGATCCGGATGCGTTTCTCAAAATTGCCAATGACGCATTTTTGGCAGGCGATGCCGCGGGCGCGGTCGTTGGGTACAAGCGGCTGCTCGATGCCGATTACGATTCTGCCGACCTCGAATTCAACCTTGGCAACGCCGAGCTGAACCAGGGCCATCGCGGACTTGCGGTGTTAGCCTTCGAGCGGGCGCTGCGACTCGATCCGTCGGATGCCGATGCGCGCGCGAATTTGCAACGCGCCAAAATCGGCAGCGTCGATAAGATCGTCGGTGCGGAATCCGAGCCGCTTTGGGAGCGCGCCGCAGAACGGGTGCCCGTGGATAACGCGGCAGCGTTGGCGCTGGGCGCGTGGCTGGCCGGGTTTCTGCTGTTTTTCGCGCGGCGGATTTTTTCGAAACACGCTGGGCGAATGGCGCTACCGATGGCGCTTCTGCTCGTTGTCGCGTGCTTGTCGGGACTCGCGCTCGCCGCGGCGGCCTACGTTCAGGATGGCGCCGGACGCTCGGTGGTCATCGCCCAAGCCGCCAAAGTTCACGAGGGCCCATCGGAAGAATTCAAGTCAACATTTGAAATTCACGAAGGGCTGACGTTGCGCGTGGTCGATCACGAAGGCGCGTTTGTGCACGTGCGGTTGCCGAATGGGCTCGAGGGCTGGGTCGACGCGGCAGCGGTGGCGAAGATTTAGTTCGCGGCGGCTCATCCTTGCCGGACACGTAATTTACGTGCTACACGTAAATCACGTGCAACGACTCGGAGACGCATGAAACGGGATCAAAATCTGACCATCCGCCTCACGGCTCAAACTATCCGCCAAGCCAAAATTCTAGCGGCTGGAAAGGGATCGAGCGTCAGTCGGCTCGTCACGGAGACGATTGAACGGCTGGTCGCGGAGGATGCAGCGTACAGCGCGGCCCAGGACCGGGCGCTTGCTGCGCTGGACAAGGGGTATCACCTCGGCGGCAAGAGGCGCGCCACGCGCGACGAGCTCCATGAACGATAAGACCTTCGTAGATACGAACGTTCTCATCTACGCGCACGACAACGACGCGGGCGCCAAGCATCGGATTGCTGCCGCGCTCCTGCGTGAACTTTGGAGCAGTCGAACCGGCGTTCTCAGCGTGCAGGTGTTGCAGGAGTTTTACGTGAACGTTACGCGAAAGATCCCTAAGCCGCTCTCGCGCGCCATGGCGCGGGACCTCCTGGCGCACTACGCGGTGTGGAACATCCAAACGGCTGACGCGCCTCTTCTCGCTCGCGCTTCGGAGATCGAGGAAAAACATCGCCTCTCCTTTTGGGACGCGCTGATCGTGGCGGCGGCGAAAGAAGCTGGGGCACAGCGGATTCTCTCTGAAGACATGGGCAACGGTCAGCGCATAGCCGGCGTGAGGATTGAGAATCCGTTTTTGTAGACGGTGACGAGATTTAATTTAGTCCGCCGCCACTCCCGGGCCCACCAACCAAGTGCTCATGCTCCAATTCACTCGATTGCGGGGAGGATGCGCGCATGCTGGTGCGGGACTCGTCATCCGCATCACCGAAGCACCGAGTACGAGACCGATCACCAGCGCCAGGACATTGCGTTTCACTTGAGCCTCCGGACGAAGTCAATCGGGTCGCGACGGAAAAACGAGGTACCCGCGCTCCACCAGCGCCTGTTCTCTCGGAGACGTTTTCACGACGCAAGTCACCGGCCCCGGAAACCAGGCCTCCGCTTCCCACGGACCGGCATAGCTCCAGCGCAAACGGCAACCGTCGGTCGAGCAGCTGCGATCCGGCGTACCGAGTTGCGACGAGAGACGACCTTCTTCACTTCCCGCGCGCTGACCATGTAACGCCGATTCGCAAGCGGCTCGAAATTCGCGGTAACTGCAGATCGGCTGCGTCTTCTCTGCTCGACAGCGATCGACTTTGCGATTGGCCAAGCGCGAAATACCGACGTGACCGAGATCAAAAGCGACGTGAAATAAACCGATGACGATCAGCGGCGCAACCGCACCGTAAAGGGCCCATCCGAATCGCCGACGGCCGCGCGTTGCAGCGAACGCAATTCCCAAGGCCAATCCGACAAGCGCGCAACTCCAGAGCCACGCCTCGACCGACTCCATCGGGGGCGGCGCGATCAACCGAGCGATCCCCGAACCCCCCCCCAGCGCCACCGCCGGAAGCGCAGCAACCGCAACGCGTCGCCATGGTTGCGCGACCGCGGACTTTTCAGACGGCTCGACGAAGGTCATCACGCGCATCCTATTCGTCGCTGTTGATGCAGCAAGCGTGCGCCGTGTCGGACGTTGACCCGGCGACACGCACCCTGCTACGTCGCCCGCATGGCCACTCGTCGCGCGCGCATCCTCGCTCTCTGTTTCTCCTTCGCTTGCAAGCACGCCGTTTCGCAAAACAGCGTCGG
>JAHFDP010000003.1:0-68203 GCA_023248955.1 Deltaproteobacteria bacterium | reverse complement strand
TTCGACGATTCGAAAGCCGGCAAACAGACTGGGCAAGATCTCTATGCGCGCGGCTGCGACATCGTCTTTCACGCGGCGGGCGCGGACGGCATCGGCGTGATCAAAGCCGCGCAGGACGCGGGCAAGCTGGTGATCGGCGTGGACAGCGACCAGAGCGCACTCGCGCCGAACGCGGTGTTGACGAGCATGGTCAAGCGCGTGGATCTCGCGGTGTGGATGGCCACGCGCGACGCGATGCACGGTCAATTCAAGGGCGGCGACACGGTGCTGGGATTGAAGGAAGCGGGTGTAGCGCTCGCGCCGGTGCGCCTCGATTTCCCGGGCAAGGAAGCGGCGATGTTGCGGATCGCAGCGCTGCGCGAAGCAGTCGTCAGCGGCCAGATTTCCGTGCCAGCGACGATCACCGATCTGCAACGCTTCGTTCCACCCGCACCGCCGGTAGCCGCGCGTTGAGCGATCTGCTCGAACTACGCTGCATTACAAAACGATTCGGATCGAAACCAGCGTGCGAGAACGTTTCGCTAACCGTCCGCGCTGGTGAAGTGCTAGCCGTGGTCGGTGAAAACGGCGCCGGAAAGTCGACGCTGATGAATGTGGCGTATGGGCTCTACCGTCCTGATGCAGGTGAGATTCGTTTCGACGGACAACCGCGCGACATTCGTTCGCCGCGTGATGCGGTCGCGTTGGGCCTCGGCATGGTGCACCAGCACTTCATGCTCGTACCGACATTGACGGTGGCGGAAAACGTTGCCCTGGGCAGCGAGCCGCGTCGTGGAATTGTTTTTGATCGACAAGCCGCCGAAAAGCGCGTGCGCGAGATTTCCGATCGCTACGGCTTCGCCCTTGATCCGCGTGCGTGCATCAGCAACCTCTCCGTCGGAACGCGGCAGCGCGTGGAGATCGTGAAAGCGCTTTCGCACGGTGCGCGTGTGCTGATCCTCGACGAACCGACTGCGGTTCTCACGCCGCAAGAATCGGTCGAACTTTTGGGACTCGCACGAACGTTGGCGGCGCGCGGACACGCAGTGGTTTTCATTTCGCACCGACTGCGCGAAGTCCTCAGCGTGGCCACGCGAATCGCGATTATGCGGCGCGGTCACCTGATCGAGACCCTCGATGTGGCGACTGAAACGCCGACGGCACAATCGCTCGCGGAGTTGATGGTGGGACGCGCCGTTGCTGGTCCGCAGCGTCCCGCGAACGCGGTTCGAAGAACGGCGGGCGCGCCGGTGCTCTCGCTGCGCAACGTCTCGCTCGACGGACACGCGGCCCGCGTGGCGCTGCACGACATTTCGCTCGACGTGCGTGCCGGAGAAATCGTTGCCATCGCCGGTATCGACGGCAATGGCCAGAGTGAGATCGCGCAAATCGCGACGGGATTGATTCGGCCTGATCGCGGATCGCTGCTCGTCGACGATCAACCAATCGCCGAGGCCACACCGCGCGTGCTGCGCGATCACGGCGTGGCGCACATTCCGGAAGATCGCCATGCGAGCGGGCTAGCGGTGACACAGACGCTCGCGGAGAACATCGCGTTGGGCCGTCAAACGCGCGCGCCGTATGCGCGGAAGCGATGGGGTTTTCACTGGATCGCTCACGAAGGGCGCACAACGCGCGCGACCGAATTGCTCGCTGCGTACGACGTGCGCCCACCCGAACCAGAACGTCGCGCCGGCGATCTCTCGGGCGGAAATCAACAAAAAGTCGTGGTGGCGCGTGAACTCGATCAGCAACCGCGCGCATTGGTCGTGGTGCAGCCCACACGCGGGCTCGACGTCGGCGCCATCGCTTCGGTGCACGACAAATTGCGCTCGGCGGCCGCGGGGGGCGCTGCGGTTTTGCTCATCTCCCTCGACTTGGACGAAGTGCTCGCGCTGGCCGATCGCGTCGTCGTCATTCGCAATGGACGCTTGATTGGTGAACGCGACGGATGGACCAGCGATGAGCAGTCCATCGGGGCGCTCATGCTGGGCGCGACTTCAGCAACGAATGCCGGGGCGGCGTAACGCGCGGAAACGTCCGGTTGGGTAAAGACGACCGTGGCGAGAATCCACGCCGGCGCAAATGCGACGGAGAGAAAGAGCCAGCCTGTCAACGATCTCTTGTCCATGTTGACCTCTCAAGCAACGAACGGTGAACTCGAAAATCAACCTCTTCCCCTCCCCCCTTTGCGGGGGAGGGTTAGGGTGGGGGGAAACGAATCGTCACTACTTCTTCTTCAAAAAATCTTTCCCGATCAGCGCTTTCAATCCCTGCACGTACCGCAAGAACGCCGTACGTCCCTTCTCCGTCATTCGGTAAATCGACTTCGGCTTGCGATCAACGAACTGCTTCTTCACCGCGATGTAGCCAGCCTCCTCGAGCTTGCTGAGCTGCACCGAGAGGTTGCCGTCACTGGCGCCGATCTGATCGCGCAGGTAGGTGAAGTCCGCTTCGTCGGCGCCGACGAGAATGGACAGCACCGCGAGACGAACCTGGCCGTGGATGACCGGATCGAGCTCGGGAAGCTCAGACACGCGCGGCCTCGCCTTTGCGCTCGAGGGACATCAGGTAGAGGCCGAAGCCGATTTCGGCGATGAGGGCCATGACGAGAAACACTGTGGTCGTCGCGGACGGCATAAAGAGAATGAGAACGCCCGCGATCCACCACAAGAGACCGACCCTGGTCTGCATCGGCAGGTTAATGGTAACGCCGCTCTGAAAATTTGCGCCCCCGATAAGGACGAAAAACACCGCAAGAAAGCCTGCCGGACTCGGATAGGTCAAACTTCCCGAGACGGGGCCAGCAACCCAGAGAATGAAGAGCGAAATCAAGAACGCTCCCCAGGCCGCTCCCTGTGCGCGCCCCATCACGGAAGACTTGCGGCGCTTGGCCTCGTTGCGGCGGCCCACAATTCCCATGATGAAGCCGCAGGTCCCCATGAGGCCACCCCAGAGCATTCCGTAATAGTCCGGCCAAAAGAATGTCAGAACCGTTGCGGTGACGTGCGCAACACCCCACATGACGAAGACCCAACCCGACCGCTCCATGGTCTTTCGTCCTTCGAGAATCATTCCTTCGATCAGGTCCAGCTGCTCCGCGACTTGATTTTCCATGTGAACTGCCTCCATACGAAGTACTTTATAAAATAAAGTTCTTTCTGTCAAGACCACGCTCTCTGTCCTCCGACCAAGGCCACCGAAAATGCTATGAGCCCTCCGTGACGTCCGCCTCCACCCTGCGCGCCCGCCTCTTCGCACCGCGCTGGCAGCCACTTCTCATCCCGCTAACCGCCGTCTCGACCGCTCTGGTGGCGGGTTTTCTCGCCATGTGGCTCTTCGGAAAAGACGCCCCGCAAGGCTTCGCGCTGATGGCTGAACACGCTCTGGGCAGCGCCAATGCCGTCGGCGAATCGTCGATCAAAGCCGCCGTCCTCACGCTGTGCGGACTCTCCGTCACCGTGGCCTTCACCGCCGGACTCTTCAACATCGGCGCCGAGGGACAATTCACGGTCGGTGCCATCACTGCGGCGTGGCTCGGCGCGGCGCTCGATCTTCCCGCACCACTCGAACTTCTCGTCGTCACCGGTGCCGCCATGACCGCCGGTGCCGCCTGGGCACTAATCGCCGCGTGGCTCAAAGTCCGCCGCGGCGTGCACGAAGTCATCAGCACCATCATGCTCAACTGGATCGCGCTGCACTTGGTGCAAGACTGGCTCGTGGTGGGCCCGCTCGCCGCGCCTTCGTCCAATGCGCAAATCTCACTCGCCGGCACCGTTCCCGTCCACGCCAGCGCGCAATTGCCACGTCTCATCGCCGGCAGCCGTCTCGACTTCGGCATCGTCTACGCCGCCATCGCCGTAATCTTCTGCTGGCTTCTCCTCTCGCGCACCGTCGCTGGTTTCGAAATCCGCCTCGTCGGCGCCGCGCCCGGCGTGGCCGAAGCGAGCGGACTTCCCAACGCGCGACGCACCTACCAAGCGATGGCGCTGGCCGGCGCACTCGCCGCACTCGGCGGACTCTTGCTCGTCCTCGGCACCGAGCATCGCTATCCGGGAACCTTCCGCACCGGCTACGGCTTCGACGGCATCGCGGTGGCGCTGGTCGGCGGCGCGTCACCCCTCGGAACGGCACTGGCCGGCATCTTCTTCGGTCTGCTCCGCGCGGGGGCCAAAGGATTGCAGCTCGTCGGCATTCAACCGTCGTTCGCTGAGCTGCTCCAAGGCGTCAGCGTGTGGCTGGTCTCCGCGCCGCTCTTGTTCGCAGCGCTCTTTCGAAAATTGCGCGGAGCGCGTGCGACATGATCGCCACGGAAATTCTCTCCGCGGTGATCGACTTCGCGCCGCCGCTGGTGCTCGCCGCGCTCGGCGGCGTTCTCTCCGAAAAAGCCGGCGTCATTAACCTGGGCCTCGAGGGCATGATGCGCTTCGGCGCCTTCTTCGCCGCCGCTGGCGCGATCTGGACTGGCAACGCCTGGCTCGGCCTCGGTTGCGGACTTCTCGCTGGAGCGATCGCCGGCGCCGCCCATGCCTACGCTTCGCTTCGCTGGCGCGCGGATCAGGTGGTCAGCGGCGTGGCGCTGAACCTCGTCGCGCTTGGCTTGGTCACGTTTCTCCTCGAAGCGCTGTTCGGTTCGTCCGCTACCATGCCCTCTGCTGCGCCTTCGCTGCCGCATTGGGCCGGGCACACGCCGATCGCATTTGTATCGCTTGTGATACCGTTTGTATTGCACTGGTTTTTGACCGCCACGGTCACCGGCCTTCGTGTCCGCGCAATCGGTGAACATCCGCGCGCCGCGGCCACCGCCGGAATTTCGGTGCTCCGCTTGCGCGCGCTGTGCGTGATCGTCGCGGGCGCGCTGGCTGGACTCGGTGGATCGGCGCTGTCGCTTTCCATTCTCGATCGCTTCGAAAACCGCATGCCCGCGGGCGCCGGATTCATGGCGCTGGCGGCGATGGTTTTTGGCAAGTGGACGCCGCTCGGCGCCTTTGCCGCCGCGCTTTTTTTCGCTTTTGCGGATGCGCTGCAGCGCCAGCTTTCGTTGGCCACGCATGCGAACGATCTGCATCTCGCCGGATTTTTTCTGGCGCTGCCGTACGTGCTTACGCTGCTCTTGCTCGGCGGTTTCGTCGGACGCGCTACGCCGCCCGCGGCGAATGGCGTGCCGTACGAAGAAGCATGAATTTGCCCCCACCCGCCCCCCGGGTTTACGATCCTCACGTGGGCTTAGCATCCAAGCTCGTCCGCCGAGCACGCAGCGCGTATCGCGATCTCGCGCAGTACGCGACGTTGTTCGACATGCACGGCAACGACGTCGCCCGCCAGACCGACTTCGCGCACGCCGAACGCCCCGTCCTTCTACTCCCCGGCTTTCTCGCCACGCGCCGCACGCTGGCCATCCTCGAGCGCCGTTTGCGCCGCGACGGCTACTCACCCTTCAGTCTCAACCTCGGCGGACTGCTCGGCACTTTCAACACGCTCTCCATCGAAGAACGCGCGCTCTACGTCCGCGAAAAAATCGAGCGGCTCTACCAGCGCTTCGAAAAAATGGGACCGCTGGCCATCGTCGGCCACTCCAAGGGCGGACTGATCGGCCGCTACTACGTCAAGCGGCTGGGCGGCCACCAGCGCTGCTGCGCGCTGATCACGCTCGGCACGCCGCACAACGGCGCACCCATTGCGTATCTCGGAATGGGCCTCGGCCCAATCCTTCCGTCGCTCGGTGAAATGCGTCCGATGAGCCGCTTCATTCAGCGTCTCAAAGAAGGGACGTTTCCGTCGGAAGTGCGACTGGTCTCCGTCTATTCAAAAGACGATCGGATCGCCACGTTTCCTTCGACACTGCTCGAATCAGATGGGCAACCACATATTCTCAATGTCGATGTGCGCGGCGTGCCCCATCACGGCTTCTTGCACAACAAGCGCGTCTACGATGTCGTGCACCGCGAGCTGCAAATCGGATTTGCGGACGCGCACCCACGAGAACCGGGACTGCGTGTCGCGCCGCGTGCCGTCGAAGGCCGCGGGACACCGAAAGCAACGGGATAGCTATCCGCCGACGTGCCCGCGTTTGCACTCCGCAAGCTTTTCCTTGGCCGTCTTCGCCACCGACCGCGCGCCATACACGTGCAGCACCTGCTCGAAAAACGGCTCCGCGTTCCTGCACTGTTTGAGCGCCGCGAAGCTCATCCCGATTTTGAGCAGCGCATCGGGAACTTTGTCCGCCTTCGGGTAGTCCTTCACCACGCTTTGAAATCCGAGAATGGCGTTGGCGTAATCCTTTTCGCCGTAGTGCGATTCGCCGATCCAGTAACGCGCGTTCGGCACCAACGAAGCATCGGGCCACTTCTTAGCGAACTCCTCGAACATGGCCCGCGCGCCGGCGAAATCACCGCCATTCAGTTTGGCCAACGCAAGCTGATAGAACGCATCTTTGTCCGGCGGGCGCTCGCGTTTTTGTTGATCCGCTTGCAGCGCGTTCTCGATCGCGGCGAGCCGCTTTTCGCGCGCTTCGGCGGCGGTACTCATCGATTGCACCAATGCAGTGGTTGCGGCGCTCGACTGCGCGTTGGCTTCGATTTTGTGCTGCGTCTCCTCGAACAGCCCCCGCAATTCGGCCACCGCCTGCTTCGCCTTGTCGACTTCGAGCCCGAGATCCGCGCCCGTGCGCCGCGCCGAACGGTTAAGATCGTCTAGCGCGCTAGACACTTCCGCGATCTTGGCGTCGATCCGTTTCAGCGCCGACTCTTGTTCCGCTTGCAACTTCGCGCGGTCGGCCTTGAGCTCATCCAGATCGTGGCGCATCAGCTGACCCTCTTCCTGGGTCACACAGGCGACAACGAGCGCCGAAACGAAAATCGAAACACAAATCCGCTTCACGACTTCTCCCTATTTCCACTCGGTCAGAGCGACGCGCCGATTCTTCGTCCACGCTTCTTCCGTGTGGTGCGGGTCGATGGGCCGAACGCTACCGAACGTGATCGATCGCAGCCCCGCGCCATCAAATCCGAGCGTGACCAGATATTTCTTAACCGCGTCCGCACGCCGCAAACCGAGCGCCAAATTGTACTCATCGGTGCCGCGTTCATCGGTGTTTCCCTCGAGACGCAGCTTGGTCACGCCCTTCTTTTTCAGACACGCCACGGTCTCGTCGAGCGCGTTGCGCGCCTCAGGCGAGAGCGAAAAATCATCGAACGAAAAAAGCACCGTCGGCAACTGGCAACCCGCCACGACGTGCGAGGCCGTCAACGTGGCGTCCTCAACGCCCTCCTCGAGCGTGCGCAACTCGCCCGGCTTTTCGCAGCGGCCCTTCGTGCAAGAGAACCCGGGCGAGCACTCCGCATCGGCAATGCACTCCGGTCCGCAACGCTCCTGACGGCAACGTTGATCCGCGGGGCATTCGGCGTCGAGTTGGCACTGCGGCAACGGCCCGCACAAATTTCCCTTGCAGCGCTGGCCCTCGCCGCACTGCGCGTCGGCGTTGCATTGGCGGCACTCGCCCTGCACGCAAACTTGGTGGTGCTCGGCGCAATGCGCATCGGTCTTGCAGAGCGGATACGGCGGCTTGCAGGCAGCAAGCAGGAGAGCGGCGATAATCAATACACGCATGGGCGTTCGCCTATAGCAGAGGATCGCGCTGGCGGCCATGGTAGAGGTGAGCCATGCGGCGCGTGCTCGCGGGCCTCCTTCTCTGCGCGATCGTTGGTGCGGTGGGCGTCTCTGGGGCGTTCGTCTACTTCGCCTTTCACCTGCCGAAGTTCGATTCGCTGCACGACTACCAACCGCTCGTCTCCACGCGCGTCATTGCGGCCGATGGCACGACGGTGGCCGAGTACTACCGAGAGCGCCGCACGGTGGTTGCCTTCAACGACATCCCCGACGTGATGGTCAAGGCGATGATCAGCGCCGAGGACAAGACGTTTTTCGAGCACGGCGGTGTCAGCTTCCTCGGCATGCTGCGCGCGGCCGTGGTGGACGTCGTGCGCGGCAAAAAGGCGCAGGGCGCGTCCACCATCACGCAGCAGATCGTCCGCACCCTCTTGCTCACGAATGAGAAACGCATCTCGCGCAAGATGAAGGAGATCCTGCTCGCCTACCGCATCGAGAAGAGCCTCTCCAAAGAGGACATCTTGTGGCTCTACTTGAACCAGATCGATTTCGGCCAATCGCGCTACGGCATCGAAGAGGCGTCGCGTTTCTACTTTGGCGTCCACGCACGCGACTTGACATTAGCGCAAGCGTCGGTTTTGGCCGGTTTGCCGCAGAGTCCGGAACGCCTGTCGCCGCGGCGCCATCCCGAGGCCGCCAAAAGGCGCCAAGCCTACGTCCTTGGTCGCATGGCCAAGAACGGCTACATCACGGCGGCGCAGGCAGCGACGGAGATTGCGCGACCGTTGCAACTTTCCACCTTGCCGGATGAACCGACCGGCGCCGCCTATATTGAAGATGTTCGCCGGACCGTGGTGGCGAAATATGGTGCGGAGCTGGTGGAGACCGGCGGTCTCACCATCGAGATCGCCATGGTGCCTTCGCTGCAACGCGCGGCCGAACACGCGCTTCAAGAGGGACTGCGCGCCGTCGACAAACGGCAGGGCTGGCGAGGCGCACATCCCCTTCCGGACGCCAAGCATCCGGCCAAACTCGAGCTAGAGCACATCTACGCGGGCACGGTCACGCGCGTGACTGACAACATGGCGGAAGTTCGACTCGCACTGGCCAGCGGCGAGATGCCTTTTTCCACTCTGACTTGGGCACGGCCGTTCAATCCAGCGAGTGCCACCGCGCATCCGAAGACCGCGCGCGATGTATTGCATGTGAACGACAATGTATTTGCGCGGGTCATCAAGCTTTCGCCGCTCACGCTGGCGCTCGAGCAGGAGCCGCGCGTGCAGGGCGCTTTCGTGGCCATCGATGTGAAGACGCGCGACGTGGTGGCACTGGTCGGCGCCTACGACTCAACGGTGAGCGCTTTCAACCGCGCCACGCAGGCCCATCGCCAGCCGGGCAGCGCGTTCAAGGCCATCCTCTACACGGCGGCCATCGACTCCGGAAAGTACACGCCCGTTTCGCGCGTCGACGATTCGCCTGAGCTGGTGCGCGATGCGGACACCGGGCAAACCTGGAAGCCGCAGAATTTCGAGAAAGATGAATTCGACGGACCGATGTCGCTGCGCCGCGCGCTGGCCGAATCTAAAAACACGGTGGCGGTGAAACTGCTTCAGGATCTGGGCCTCGCGCGCGTGCGTTTGATGGCCACCGCGCTCGGTATGACAAGCGACATACCTTCGAATACAACGGCGGCGCTGGGCACTGGCGAAGTGGTTCCGCTAGAGCTCACCAATGCCTATGCAACGCTGGCCGCGCAAGGCGTGCAAGCCGCGCCCGTGCTGATCCGCCGCGTGATCGCCCGCGACGGACAAGTGCTTGAAGATCACACCGTGTCGCCGACCGATCCATCTCCCGCCGTGCGGCCCGCGGTGGCTTTTGTCGCCACGGACCTCTTGCGCTCGGTCATCGACGATCCCGCCGGCACCGCGCATCGCCTCGCCGAGCTGGGTCGCCCCGCTGCCGGAAAAACCGGCACGGCCGCGGAGCATCGCGATGCCTGGTTCGTTGGATTCACACCGAGCCTTTGCGCAGGAAGCTGGGTCGGCTTCGACGATCACCAGATGCTCGGCACCTACGAAACGGGCGGTCACGCCGCTGGACCGATTTGGCTTGCCTTCATGAAAGCGGCGACGGCTGGAAAACCGGTGGAGGACTTCGCGGTGCCACCGGGCGTTGTTCAACTTAAAGTGAACTTCAAGTCTGGCTTGCTCGCGGCCGACGGCGATACAAATGCGCGCCTGGAGAGTTTCGTCGCCGGAACGGAGCCGACGCAGATGGCCGGACCGTCGGAAACGGCACCGCCGGACGACTTTTTTCGTTAGGGCCGTCTTCAGTTGCTAACGCTTCTTTTTCGGTTTCGTCTTCTTCACCGGCGCGCTCATCGCCAACACGTGCGCTTTACGAATCCACTTCGCGAGTGCCGCGTCGTCATCGTGAAACGCCTCGGGCACGAGCACCCAGTGCGACATCTTCATCGCACCCGCCATCCATGGACCCGCGCCGCGCGTCGCGATGAGCTCGTCGTAAAGCGCCGCATCCGGCAACCGCACGCCGATGCGCCCCGCTTTCCAGATGAGCCCAAAAATCGATCCGCCCGCGAAAAATCCATCGCAACCAAACATCCGCCGTTTGGTCACCTTGGCGAGCGGAGTAGCTGCGGTCTCGACGAACTCCGTCAACTGCGCCAGCAGATCTTTAGAAGCGTTGACCACCGCGCGCTACTTCTTCTTGGCTTTGCGCGCCGTCGCTTTGGCCGGTCGCCTGGCTTCGCGTTTCGCCGTAGTCTTCTTCGGCTTGGCCTCGACCTTCGGCTTTTCTGAACGCCCCGGCTTCGCCGTCTTGTCGGGCCAATAGTGCCGGCCGGGATCGCCAACTTGCCCGCGCACGAACTGCGTCAACTGCGCGGCAAGTGCTTCCGCGGGCGCGCGAAACTTCGGCGGCAACGATCCCTTGAATGGATCCATCACCACGCCATGCTCCGGCTCCCAATGCCATCGTCCGAGCGGCTGGCCGTCGGCGACAATGAGTGGCGCGGAGCCAACGTCCGCGAAAACGACTTTGTGCAACGCAGGTGGCGTGAGCGCAGAAAGCAGGGCAGGCCCCAACGCGAAGAGCGGATCACGGTACGGCAAGAGCGCAATCCCGCCCGTGGGCCGTGCCGACTTGAGCCCCGAAAGTGATTCGGCCAGCAAGAAACACGTCTCGCTAATCTTCTCGACCTGAATTTGCGCCACCTCGTCACCGAGCGCTTCGATGGCCAACGACGCCTCGCGCGGCGTGATGCCAAGCCAATTCGCAAAATCATTCACGGTGGCCGGACCCGCCGCACGCAGGTAGTGGCGCGCCAATTCGCGCCGCGCAATTTCCGGCGGAACGAGGTCGGCGTTCACGTCGGGGAGCTCGTGCTTCCAGAGCTTGAACACCGCATCGCCTGAACCACGGCTGCGCACCACGGCGGCCTCTTCCTCCAGCGACGCCAATGCGGCACTCAGGTTGGAGTGGAGACCATTCACCTTCGGGCGCGCTTCGATCGCAAACTCTTTCACCGACCCACGCGGCAACGTCTCGCGAAGGTCGGCATAGCTGGCCTCGCCCTCGTTCAACGCCTGAAGCGCCACCTGCTTCATGTGCGTGAGATCGTCCTCGTCGACGCCCAGTGCAGCGAGCGGTCCGCGCAATTTGGCGATCACGCTCTTCGATGCCCCGCGCACCGCGGCGGCCGTCAACGGTCGCGGCACCACCATCGTTCCGGCACGCAGGCTGCGGACCTCGACAAGCTTGCCATCGCGAATGGCGGCGTCGAGCGCCTGCGAGGTCGCACCGGGATCGCGTGCGCGCCAAGCCAGGAGCGCGGTTGCGCCAGGCGGGATCATGCCAATTTCGGAGAAAAGCGCGGCCGGCGGAATGGTGCGCGGGCGGTCGAGTCGATGCAGCCGCATTCGATATGCGGCGACCCGATCAAGGTCGAGGCGGAGAATAGGAGACTCCTTTTAAAAAACCGCGGGACTGTATCACAGTGTGGGATGAAGCAGTGCGTCGAAGGTGTTACGCTGCTCACTGGTGGGCTTTTCGGCGCCGCTTTGGGCCTTTTCTGAACGGTCGAAACGGGAAGAATGTCAAAGAGACAACGCCAAGCGTTCGGATCCGTTCGCCGCCGGCTCCGGTTAGTCGGATTGCTCACCACGATTGCGTTGCCGCCCCAAGCCTTCGCACTGCACGATCTGACGCGCGCCTTTTTCTCCGTCGGCCTCGATCAGGCCGCCTACCTCCTGCCGTTTCTCTTCGTCGCCGCCAACCTTCCGCTCGTCTTCGTGGTTGCCAAGCGGCGCATGCTTCGCGGTCCGTGGGGCGAACTGGCGCTGCTTCCTTTTTCCGTCGCCGGCATCGGTTCGCTGCTCTACCTGCCGCTGGGACTCTTGTTTCGGCTGGCGCAAGTGGCCGGCCTCCCGCTGCCGTGGTGGCTGGCGCTCGTCCCCTTTGCGCTCATTCTTTACGGCGCGCTCATCGGCCAGCGCTGGATGCAACCGTCCCGCGTGGAGGTGCCGATCGAGGGACTCCCAAGCGTGTTCTCCGGGTTTCGGCTGGTGCAGCTTTCCGACCTTCACCTCGGCGGATTTGTCTCCGAAGCGCGGTTGCGACGAATCGCGCGGCACGCGGCGCGGCTCCACGGCGATGCGGTGGTGGTGACCGGCGACATCGTCGATCGAGATGCGCAGCACGCGCGGCGCGCCGGAGAAATATTGGCGTCCATTCCCGCGCCGCTCGGCGTCTTCGCCTGCCTCGGCAACCATGATCACTACGCCGGCGCAGGACGGGTGGCAGAGGATTTACGCGCGGCGGGCGTGCGGCTCCTCGTCAACCAGGGCGTGGCGTTAGAACGGGGCGGCGAGAAAATTTGGCTCTGCGGCATCGACGACATCACTTTCGGTGGCCAAGATTTACGCGCCGCGCTAGAGGGCCGTCCCGACGGCGTGCCCGCCGTTCTCCTCGCGCACAACCCGAATTTCTTCCCGGCCGCCGCGCGCGCCGGCGTGGCGCTGACACTCTCTGGCCACACGCACGGCGGGCAGTTCGGCATTTTCTGGTTGCACCGCGCGCTCTCGCTGGCGCGCCTCATCACCCGTTACGTCGCTGGCCTCTATCAAATCGGTGAGAGCTACCTCTACGTCAGCCGCGGCGCGGGCCTGGTGATGCCGATGCGCTTGGGCGCCCGGCCCGAGGTCACTGAGTTGGTGCTGGTGCCCGCCGCAGAGCCGGTGTCCTCTTCGGAACCAATCCCCGCGGCGTGAAGAGCTGTCGATTAATCGGCAGCTCTTCAGTCCGACGCGCAATCTTGAGCGCGGCGGCGGGTGGGGTGAGCCCGGGGTCCGATCGAGCGCTTCCAGCGCCACGACTCGGGCCGACGGCGCTTCCATCGAGCGCCGTACATGCGCCGATTCACTCGGCGCAGAGGGGCGGGCGGCCGACCCTTCAATGGCAAGAGTTGTCAATGGCAATTAATCGACAACTCTTGAGTTGAAACGGCGCAGTCGAAGCTCCAATGTGAAGGCGTGCTTCTCTCGCGCGCGGAAATGACCTTCGATTGGCGCGGCACAACATTGCGCGTGTCCGAAAACCGCGACTTTCTGGCATTCGCTTTCAGCCAATTTCTCTATGGCGAAGTCACCGGTATTCAGTGTGGCCACTGGCTCTACCGCGCGCCCGATCTCGACGCGGCGCAGTTTTTCGCACGGCAAGCGACTGAGGAACTTTCACACGTGCGCGCGTTTCGCGAGGTGCTCACACGACTCGGCGCGGCACCGCAAAAAGCGCATCCCGTCGTGCGTTACCTCTCGTCCGGAATGATGCCGGACAGCTTCGCCGAGCACGTTGCACTCGAAATGGCCCTCGGAGAAGGTCTGGTACTCATGGTGATGTACGCGCTGGCGGACACCATCGACGATCCGGAGATCGTGCGGATCATCGAAGCGGTCGCGGTGCAGGAAGAACGGCATGTCGATTTTGGGGAGCGGCGCACCGCGCTTGAGTTACAGAAAAATCCGTCGCTGCGTTCAGGGTTGATCGGGCAGTGTCTCGTTTCACTCTCGGGCGTGAAGCTCTTGGCCCGCGCACTCGAACGCCGCGCGGGTGATGGACCCGCGGTGCTCGCGCACTTGCCCGAATTCGTGAACGCGCTGATCGCCGCCGCGGAGTTGCGATTGACGCGGATCGGATTGCTCAAAAAACCACTGGCGTCGATGGGGCGCGTGGAGCGAACGGCGCTGATGGCGCGCGCGATCACCGGCGGCGCACTGGGATGGATGGTACCGCGACAACGAACGAAGTTGCTGACGGAGACGTATCTGGATCAGCTTTAGATCACGCCGACGAGCGCAGCCTGCACCTGCGCACGGCGCTCCGGAAGAAGTTGAGTCTGCGCCAGCCGCTCGTACAGCACCGACTCACGTGCGATCCCGCTCTTTATTGCCGCGCGTGCGAAATCGAGATCCTTGGGGCGATTGGCGATCAACTTTGCGATCAAGAGATCATGAATTTCGAGACACCAGCCAGTCGCGCCACGGGTGTTGGGTGTCCGAACGGCAACGAGACGAGCCTTCCAACCTTTCGGCAAAATCGCCGTCTCCTCACCGACACCCTGCGCGTAGTAGCCGAACGTTTGATGAAACGGCGAGCCTTCGCCAATCGATCCATCCACGAGATCCCAGCGCTCCGGATGGTTCTTGGGAAAGAGATCCGCCTCCATCGAAACGAGGAGACTCGCAGCCGCATCGGGAAATTGGCCAAGCACGGACTGGCTTCCGATCACCACGATCTCGTCGTCATCCGCAAGTTCGGCCGCAGCGCGAATGAGATGCTCAAGCTGGCGCCTGGTCACTGGGCTTCCCAGGCCGCGCGCACTTCGCGCCAAATCTGCCAACGGGCGCGCGGGTCGATCACGCCCGCGAACGGCGTCACCTGGCGAAGCGTCCGCGCCTCCTCGCCCTCATCCACGAGAAAGGCCAGCAACGATTCGAGGGAACCTTCGAGCAGCTTCGTCCACGCGAGCGCGTAGGGTTCCGCGAGCGTGCCCGAAGCTTTCCACGCAACGATGCGCTCGCGCGCGCCTTGGAGAAGCGAGGGATCCTCGCGCAATCGCTGCGCCACCGCACGATGAAAGGCGATGCTCCGCTCTTCGGCGAGCCGATGCAGCGATCCACGCATGCACCGAGTATATCGCGCGCGCTTAGCCGGAAAACCACAATTGCCGTTACCTGCGATGGCCGATCGCGGCCCGTCTACTTCGATGCTCCTCCGGTGCCTCCTCAGCGCACCGAAAAGTGCGCCTCCGGGGGCTCCTCGTTCGCGCCTCGCAGCCGAGCCACGCTCGACCGTCTCGGTTCCACGGCAACTGTGGATTTCCGGCTTAGTTTTCACCGGCCTTCGGCGGTCCCCGACGTCGGAAACGGGTTCGAGTTTCTTCTTAGGTAGGCGCAGAGGTGCAAGATTGCTAGAAAGGATTGAGTACCCGCACACCGCATCCTTCGAAATCACGGACCTTGCGGCTCACCACCACAAGGTCATGCTCCGCTGCCGTTGCGGCAATCAGCATGTCCGCTTGCGTTCGGGTCCGGCCATTCTTGCTGAGACGGCCGCGCAACTCACCGCATCGACGCGCGATGGCGTCAGTAACGGGAAGAACGGTGCAGTAGTCCCGAACGAGATTCTCGAATCCGCGTTCGAGCTGCGCATTGGGCTTGGCGGAGAGGCCGTAGGTAACTTCTTCCACTGTGACCACGCTCAGCGCGAACCTGTCGACCGTGCGCGCCCAATTCAAGACGGCGGGCGCAGGCCGTGGGCGCAGAAATTCACTGATGACGTTGGTGTCGACGAGGTGCACGGGGCTTCCGCTTTAAAACAGGATTTTCGCGATCGGTCCGCGCCGGCAGGTCCAGCGAATAGCCGTTCTCTTCGCAGAGGCGTTGCAGACGCGCCAGCGCATGGGCCAATGGAGGCTTGGCCTGGGTTGTCTTCCAAGCCATGAACTGCGCAAGCTCGCCGGCGCCGATGACCGCTGCCACGGGCTGGTCACGGTTGCAGATGACCTGCGGTTCATGCGACGCGCGACGAATGACGTCGGAGAGGTGCTGCTTGGCCTCGGCGATTTTCCAGGTCACGCAATAAGTCTAACTTGGACATGTTTGAGGTGCAACATGACCATATCTCACCGCGGCAGCCAACTGCTAGAACTTCACGTCCACGGGCGTAGCGCGATCGATTCCGCTGTTGTCGCCGACCTCGCCCGAGTTGTTGCGGCCCCAGCATTTGATGGTGCCGTCCGTCATCAGAGCGCAAGTCGTTCTTCCTCCGGCGGCGATGGCCGCGACGCCCGCGCTGAGCCCGACGACGTCCACGAACGTCGTGGCGTCGATCGTGGTGTTGTCGCCAAGATTGCCCGCGTAGTTACTGCCCCAGCATTTGACGCCGCCCACGCTGCTGACCGCGCAGCTGTGCTGACGTCCTCCAGCGATGGCTTTCATTCCCGTCGTGAGACCGGCGACATCGGTGGGCAGGCGGCGGTCGGTGGTCGTGCCGTCGCCGATCTGGCCGTGGATGTTGAAGCCCCAGCACTGGACGCCAGCCGTTTTGGTAATCGCGCAATTGTGCTCCGACCCAGCGCTCAGCGCGCGGACGCCCGAGGAGAGCCCGATCACATTGGCTGGATAGCGGCTGCCGCCCGCCGGACCGGTTCCGAGGACGCCGGTGTTTCCGCTGCCCCAGCACTGCACGCCTCCGCCGCGAACAAGCGCGCAGCTGTGGACGAGACCCGCGGCAATGGCCACGGCGCCGGGCAAGAGACCCACGACATCCGTGGGTGTCGTGTGCACGCCATTCGATTCGCTCCCGTCGCCCAGGTCTCCGCTCGTGGGTTGACCCCAGCACACAGCGCCGCCTGTGCTCAGGACCGCGCAAGAATGGTCGGCTCCCGCGGAGAGAGCGATCGCTGGCGTCGTGAGACCGACCACGTCCATCGGCGTGGCGTAACTATCTGGATTTGCGGATCCGCCCGAGATCCCGATTCCCAGTCTGGCGCTGTCGTTGGAGCCCCAGCATTTGATGGCACCAGCCTCGGTGAGCGCGCAGGTGAAATCCGTTCCCGCTGATACTGCAATCACGCCGGAGGAGAGTCCCACGACGTCCACCGGCGCCAGCCTCCGTGTGAAGGTGTTGTCGCCCAGCTCGCCAGCGTCGTTGTTGCCCCAGCACTTGACGCCGCCGGTCGTGGTCAGCGCGCAAGCGTGCCCTTCGCCAACGGTGATGGCGGACTGCTTGCTCGCCTCGCATTTGCCCAACGCACAAACGGCGCCGGGGTCGCAGATCGTTCCGCATTTGCCACAGTTGTTGATGTCGCTGCTCGTGTCGACGCATCCCTGCGCGATGTCGTGCGCGCAGTCGACGAAGCCCGTATTACAAACGAATCCGCATGCAATACCGACGCAATGGGCTGTGGCGTTGGGGCCTGCCGTGGGGCAAGCGGCGCTGCGCGTCGTGTAGGTGCATTGTCCGGCGCCGCAGGTTCCGGTGGGGTCGCTGCTGACGAGGGCTGTTCCGTCGCAAACCGGCGCGGGAGGCTTGTTGCACACGATCGCGGCACAGGGATCGACGCCGCGCCCGGAGAGCACCAAAATCAAGGTAGGGCTGTTGTCGGCGTCGCTGTCGATCTCCAGAGTTGCCGCGTGGCTGCCGAGCTCGTTGGGCGTGTAGCTGACCTCTCGTTTTCGATCGTCGCTGGCGTCCAAGGAGAAGCTACGCTCTCCGAGGACGGCGAAGAGAGCCGCGTTCGCACCGGCGACGAGCATATTGCTAATCCTAAGCCCTTGGCGATCGCAGGCCGAGATGACGAAAGTGTGGGTGGCGGTCGTTCCGATCGGCGTGTCGCCGAAGTCGATCTCCGCGAGCGTCGTGCGGATGCAGGATTTGACTGGTTTGAGATCGGACGATCGGCAGCCAGCGAACAGGACGACGGAGATCAGCACGACAGCTCGTGGCATTCGACCTCCGAAAGGGAGCAACGCCGAATTATACCGCAGATCGCAGGGTCGAACGCCCCTCGGCTTCGACCCGGCGCACGACATCGTTGTGAAGAAGTGATCCAGCCGCTCCTGATCGATTTGTCGATCGTCGATTCTCGCGGACGACCGGACGCGGACGACTGTCCACCCTCGATGGCCGTCCACGTCCACGTCCGCGACTACGAGCCCGACCTCGAAAATCGACTATCGACCGCGATTCACTCGGTGCTCCTCACAATCCTGTCGTGAACCCCCGCGAGTTACGGTGCCCGAGAATGCGGATGGCGGACATCCGTGCCGCGCACCATATAAATCACCATCTCCGCCACGTTCATGGCGTGGTCCGCAAATCGCTCCAGATACTTCGCCACCAGCATCAGCGACATCCCGCTGCGGATGTGCCGCGTGTCTTCCATCATGAACGCCACCGTCTCGTTCAGGACGCGAAAATAAAACGCGTCGACCACGTCGTCCTTCTTCAGCGCGGCTTCGGCGCGATCGGCGTCCGCGTTCACGAAGGCATCGAGCGCCAACTTCAGCTGCTCGAGCGCCAAGTCGGCCAGCTTGGGCAGATCAACGTAAGGCCGCAGATGCGGCGCGTCGCCCAGCTCGATCACGCGCTGCGAAAGGTTTACCGCCAAATCGCCCATGCGCTCGATGTCGACGACGATCTTCAGCGCCGTCGTGATGAGCCGCAAGTCACTCGCCGCCGGCTGCCGCAGCGCCAGCAAGCGCCGGCACAGCTCGTCGACTTCGATCTCCATGCGGTTCACTTCGCGGTCGTCGGAAATGACATTTCTGGCCAACTCCGCATCGCGGCGCACCAGCGCGTCCACCGCACGCGAAAGCGCCCGCTCGACGTGTCCGGCCATTTGCAACAACCGCTGCCGAAGTTGGACCAGCTCGCTCTCGTAAACGCGATCGGTATGCGCGCGCGTGGATTCCATTATCCGAACCGTCCGGTCACGTAATCCTCCGTCTGCTTAATCGATGGATTGGTGAAGATATGTTCGGTGGTGTCGTATTCAATCAACTCGCCCATGTAAAAAAACGCCGTTCGATCCGACACGCGCGCCGCCTGCTGCATGTTGTGCGTCACGATCACGATTGTATAGCGCTCGCGCAGTTCGTGGATCAGCTCTTCGATTTTTGCGGTGGCGATGGGATCGAGCGCGCTGGCCGGCTCGTCGAGCAGCAGCACTTCCGGTTCGACGGCGAGCGCGCGGGCGATGCACAGACGCTGCTGCTGCCCGCCCGAGAGTCGCGTCGGATTTTCTTTCAAGCGATCTTTCACTTCGTCCCACAGCGCCGCTTGGCGAAGACTTTTTTCCACGATGGCCGCGCGATCGCCGGGCAAGCGATTGAGCACCAGACCCGCCGCCACGTTGTCGAAGATCGACATCGCTGGAAATGGATTCGGCCGCTGAAAAACCATGCCGACGCGGCGGCGCAGCTGCACCGGATCGACGCCCGGGCCGTAAACTTCTTGGCCATCGATGAGCACGCGGCCCTCCGCGCGCGCGCCGGGCAAGAGCTCGTGCATGCGGTTGAGACAACGCACGAACGTCGATTTTCCGCAGCCGGACGGACCGATCACCGCGACCACACCGAGCGCGGGAATATCGAGCTCCACGTCACGCACCGCGCGGTGGGCCCCGAAGTAGGCGTTGAGTTTTTCGATCCGAATTTTGGGAGCAGCGGTCATCGCGCTTCTCCGGGCGAGCGGGCCAAGAAACGCGCACCCAGCGACAAGAAGCCGATGAGCAAGAGCAGCGTCAAGGCACAGGCCCACGCTTTTTGTCGCCACTCTTCGTAGGGGCTTATCGCATAGTTGAAAATTTGCACGGTTAGCGAAGCGGTCGGTTGATCGGGGCGCACGTTCCAATACTGGTTGTTGAGCGCGGTGAAAAGAAGCGGCGCGGTTTCGCCAGCGGCGCGTCCGATGGCCAGCAGCGCCGCGGTGATGAGCCCAGGCCGCGCAGTGCGCAGAACGATGAAGAGGCTCGTCTTCCACGCCGGCACGCCGAGCGCCAGCGCGCCTTCGCGAAGTGCGCGCGGAACCAGACGCACGAGCTCTTCCGTGGATCGCGCGAGCGGCGGCACCATGAGCAGCGCCAACGCTACCGCGCCCGCGAGCGCGGAGAACCTCTTCATCGGCAACACCACGAGACCGTACGCCACGATTCCGACCACGATACTCGGAACGCCCGAGAGCACTTCCGCGGTGAAGCGAACCGCGCCGCCGAATTTTCCGTCGCCGCGCTCCGCCAAAAAAACGCCGGCACCGATTCCGATCGGAAGTCCGATCGCACACGCCAGCGAAACGATGGCCAGCGTCCCCAAAATGGCGTTGCCTACGCCACCACCCGACTCGCCCACCGGAGCCGGAAGTTTGGTGAGGAAATCGAGGCCCAGCGCGGGCGCGCCGTTTTTCACCACCAACCACAAGACCGACAACAGCGGCGCCAACGCCACCAAAACGGCGACGCCGCAAAGCGTGATGGCGAAGCCATTCTTGAAAGCGCGCCAGCGGCGGCCGGGCGTGGTCATGACGAGCTTCTCTCGAATTTGCCAACAACCGCGCGCACCAGAAGTCGAGCGGCGATATTGAGTATCAGCGCAACCACGAAGAGGATGAGCCCAAGCGCGGCGAGTGCGCCGATGTGCAAGGCGCTAGTGGCTTCCGAAAATTCGTTGGCGATGATGCTGGGCAGCGAATAGCCGGGCGCGAACAGCGACGCGGAAATTTCCGGCGAGTTGCCGATCACCATGGTGGCCGCCATCGTTTCGCCTAGCGCCCGCCCGAGTCCCAAGAGCGCGGCGCCGAAGATGCCGGCACGCCCGTAGGGGAGCGCCGCGATGCGCACGGCTTCCCAGCGCGTCGCGCCCAGCGCCAGCGCGCCTTCGCGAAGCGTCGACGGCACGGTGCGCAGGACTTCGACGCTGACCGACGCGATGGTGGGGAGAATCATGATGGCGAGCAGCACTCCCGCGGCGAGAGTGCCCACGCCAAGTGGGGCTCCACGAAAAAGTGGCAGAAATGAAAATCGACCCAGTGCGGGTTCGACGTGTTCGCGCAAAAGCGGCACCAACACAAACAATCCCCATAATCCATACACAACACTCGGAATGCTCGCGAGAAGCTCCATGACGAAACGAAGCAGCGATCGCGAACGGGACGGCGCGAACTCCACCAGGAAAATGGCGAACGCGACGGCCACGGGAACGGCCAGCACGATGGCCACGACGCTGGTGACGAGGGTGCCCCAAATAAACGGCAGCGCGCCGTAGATGTCCTCGACCGGATTCCAATCACGGCCGGTGATGAAGCCCCACAAGCCCGCACGCGCCAGCGCTGGGCGCGCGGTGTTGGCGGTGGTGGCCGCGATCAAAAGCGCGACGAGCAAGATTGCAATCCCCGCGGCGGCCAGCGCACCCGCGTAGACACGATCCCCCGAAAACGCACGGCGACCACCAGGGGCCGCCGGCGTTACGGGAATGGATTCGCTCGTGCTGGAGTTAGCCGCGGCCAAGCGAAACCGGCTTGCCTTCCACTGTGATCGACTTCACCAACGCTTCGTCCCGCGTCACGACCGGAGCCGGAAGCGGCGCATAGTAGAGCGGCGCCGCGAGCTTTTGTCCGTCGTGAATCGCCCACCAGAGAAATTCTACCAGCGCCTTCCCTTTGGCCGCGTCGGTCTGATTTTTGTGCACGAGCAGATAAGTGAGCGACGCAATGGGATAGGCCTCCGCACCCGGCGCATCGGTGAGGGAAACGCGCATGTCCGCCGGAATCTGGGCGCCCACCGCCGCTGCGGAGGTGCTGGCGATGGTCGGCTCCACGAACTTCCCCGCGCGGTTCTTCAGCGCCGCGGACGGCAGCTTGTTCTCCTGCGCATACACGAGCTCGACGTAACCGATCGCGCCGGGGATTTGCTTGATCTGCCCAGTCACACCTTCGTTACCCTTGGCGCCAAGGCCAGCCGGCCACTTCACGCTCTTGCCCGCGCCCACCGCGGTCTTCCACGCCGGCGACACTTTGGCCAAGTAGTCCGTGAAAATCGCAGTGGTGCCCGATCCATCCGATCGGTGCACCACCGCGATGGACTGATCAGGCAACGTCACGCCGGGATTTTCCTTGGCGATGCGCGCGTCATTCCATTTGGTCACTTGACCAAGGAACACGTCGGCGAGCACGTCCGGCGTCAGCTTCAGTGCTTTGACGCTCGGTAGATTCCAGGTCACCACCACGGCGCCCATCGCCGTCGGGATGTGGAGAAGATCCGGCGCCTTCAACAACTCGGCGTCGCTCATCGGCGCATCCGACGCGCCGAAGTCCACCGTGCCCGCGGTGATCTGCTGAATACCGCCACCCGAACCGATGCTCTGATAGTTGAACTGCATCTCGGGGTTTAGCTTGTTGTAGGCGGAGAACCATTTCGAATAGAGCGGGAACGGGAACGTGGCGCCGGCACCGTTGACAAGCAACGCAGCGAGGGCGGGTGCGGCAACGAGAAAAGCAGCGAGCGTGGTGACTTTGCGAATCATATGGGATCCCATGGAGTTGTAATACGTTGCATTACAAGGCTACGGCGGCGCGGAAGAGCAGTTCGTTCTCTTGCGTCACACCCTTGTCGGGCGTCGTCGACTGTCCGCCGAAATTGTAAAACGCGTAGTCCCCCGAGAGGCGCAGGTGCTTGGTGGCCCAGTAGTTGAGGCCGATCTGAAAGGCGTTGACCTCGTAGTGGCCCGGGATGGTGGTCAACGAAGACCCCTTCAAGCTGATGTCGGCCTGCGCGCTCTCCACTTTGGCCACCACCTCGAGTGCACATTCAGTCGGGGCGGCCTTGGAAAGATTCAAGTGCGCGGGAGCTTGAACACCGTTGGGACCGATCACGCCGCGGCCACCGAAAAGCCAGTAACCGACTTCGACATAGAGCCCCTTCGCCGAGTAGCGACCGTTGCTGCCGGTACCCTTGCCATCTGAAATTTCGGCGATGTCTTTTTCGACGCCGACGAACTCGGCCTGCAGCTCGAGATCTCCGAACGGAACGGAGACTTCCAAGGCGTGGCGCTCGTCGCGGCCTTCACCCGCAAGCTGCACCGCGTGCTTGGCCTTCGCGGAATCGGTAACCGATCCGTTGGCGTTCAAGAAAGTGAAGCCGCCCTGGGTGCTCCACTTCGCGCCGTCAAGACCCGTCTTGTGGTGAAAGCCCGTGTAACCAGACGCGCCGATCTGAAAACGATCGCCGGGACCCTCGTAGCCCATGAGCTTGAACGGTTGCACGAACGCGCGGCCCGCCCAGTCAAACGCACTGTCCTTGTTGCGCGTCTGCTGACCGTCGCCATCGAACACCATCACGCTGTAGTGCCAAGCTTTGTCCTTCGCGAGCGCCCAGGCCATGATGCCCTGGCCCTTGTTCTCGGGAATGCCGAGCGCGCGAACCGCGATCGAACGCTCCTGGAAATCGAGGTACTTGTCCGAGGTGCGGTTCTCATTCGTAAACGGAATGTCGTACTGACCGATCTGGATATTGAAGAGCGGGTCGAGCGCGACGTTCACCCAATCGTCGGTGTAGGCCGGCAGGGAGCTCCCGGCGAAATCACCCGCGAGCATGAAGTCGAATTTCTTCATGAACGTGCCGGCGACTTCCGCGCGTGCACGCTTGACGAAGAGATCGCTCTTGGGCGTGGTGGCGGTCGGCGTCGGGAAGTAGAAACCGTCGAACTGCATGCGGCCCGAGGGAATCAGGACGAAGTTGTCGTCGGCGGAACGAAGGAAAAACTGCTCGCTTCCTGCGTAACCTGCGAGTGGCTTTTCCTCGGCGGCCGGCGCCGGCGCTGCGGACGCTCCTGCGGGCTCATCGGCACGCGCGGCCAGCGGCGCAAGGCTGACGGCGGCAATCAGAGCAAGGCTGCTACGGGTTGTTGGCGACATGTTTTCTCTCCACGAAAAGTTTTAAAACTTCACCCAGAGCGAAACCGGTCCGATCCAGGCATTCGAGAAGTTAGACTGGTCACATGGCACCTTCGGGGCGCCCAAGTGACATTGTCGTGACAGGCGAAAAGTGGACTTGTGTAATTACGGACCGAACTGTTGACCGACATTCACATCGAATGTCTTGGCCTGGTATTCCGAGCTCCATTTGTACCAATGGTCCTGAAAATCCGGCCGCCGAATGGAGGGCTTGTCGCTGGTCAGACAGGCCAAGAGCACAAAGGGATCGACACGGTTTCCGAGATCGATTTTTCGATTGGAGGCCAGGCCCGTCGGCGTCAGGCACGTCTCTCGCAGATCGATGAAGAATTGCGCAATCCGCCCGGTCCCCGTCTCGTCTCCCTTTAAATGAAGCTCGTTCAATGCTTCCTGTTCGGTGTCGTGAATCACGATTTCGAAATGGAGATGGGGATTAATCATGGCGGCCGCGGCATTACCGCTCTTCCCCGACATCCCAATGAGCTGTCCCTTTTTGACCTGGCCGTGACCAAGTATTGCGCTCGAATCCAAGTGGCCGAAGAGGATCGACGCGAAAAAAATATCATTGCGCGAAATTTGATCGGGAACGGGACAGACGATTTGCGTCCAGTTCCCGTAGCCGTTGTCGTCGTATCCGGCGAGATACTTGCCATCGCAAGGGGCGTAGAGCGGCGTGCCACGCGGCATCAGAAAATCAACGCCGCCGTGAAGCCCGCCGCCACGATCGGTGCGAAAGGGCCCCTCGCCATTGTCGTCCCAGCGAATGCCATAGTCGGCGCCGGCGATGTAGTTCCACGGCGAGGGCGTCGTCGTGGGACCCCAGTCGCCACCGTCTCCATCCTCGCTCGCGCCCCAGCCATCGTCTCCGGCATCTGGCTCCGACTGTGGCGTGGAAGCAGGATGGGTGCAAGCAGCCATGGCCATCGCGATCAGCGTGATTGATTGGAGTCGGTGATGGGACATGGTGACGAATCATACAAGGCGCAAAAGGAAGCTGTGTTGGGCTCCGTTCTGATTTGTCGGCTCTCGGACTGGCGAAGTGTTCAAGCAAATAAGCTTGAGTAAGACCCTGTAAGATTGCGTGACGTCCAACAGAGTTGCTAGGCGTGTGAATCCCTAACTTGAGCTTTATCCTGCCCATGACCGCAGCGAACCTTCGTCCCGCATGGGATGTCGTATTGAGCCTCGTTGCCGTATTGGGGAGCGGAGCATTGAGGGGAGGACTCTATGGGCTATGCTTGTCTATGCCGGCCTTCGTCCTTCTCCGTCGACATCAAGTATTCAGGCGAAAGCCTCGAACCTGGAACCTGCTCGCAAAACTCGTCTACCCCTACTTGTTGGCGGTGTTCGTTCTCGGAGGGAGCGCCGTCGGAGGTCTTCTCGCCGCTGAAACGCGCACTGATACATGGATTGCTGAGGCGATGGTGCCGCTTGTGCGCGCGGATCTCCCAACCATTAAGGAATGGCTTAGCAACAAAGTAGATTGGGGAGCCGCTCGAGATTTTTCGCTCGACGATGCTACCCAACGTGTCCTACGAAGCCTTTATTATCGACCCGCATCCGACAGCTGGTTCGAAGAAAGAAAAGCGGGAGCGGTCAACTACATCACGCTCAATTTAGGGAAGTGGGTTGTCACTGCCGGCCTTGGCGCGATTGGCGCCTACGCGGTTGGTCGTACGGGCGACACTTTTGGGCTAGACCCGGACACGGTACGGTTTTCAATCGACATCGTTCGGGAAACAGACCTGTCTCGCGTCAACGAGAATTTTTTTCGGATCCTGCGGGGCGCTCTTCGCAACAAAGCAGCAAAGGTATTCAAAGTCTTATATTGGGAGGCTGGCCTCATCTTCGGGCTTGCTTTACTTTTACCTGTAACGGAGAGCCTCATCTATTTTTTCTGGCACCACGTTGTGTCCTAGAAGTCGGGCGCGGCTAGCTGGCCATGCGCCGCAATTCCTCGCGGAGAACGCGCCGAAGGATTCGCTCGATCGGCTGTTTCCGATTCGCGATGTACTCACCAAGCGCCGCATTCATAAGCGTCTGATAGTTCCCTCCGCCCATCGCATGCACCTGGGCGCGAAACCAGTCGAGCACGTCATCATCCAGCCGAATGGTAATCCGCGTTTTTCCCCGCGGCCCCCGAACGACCGCGCCGCGCGTGGCCTTGCCGAAGTCATATTCACGTTTCATTTTTCTCCTCGTACCGGTGCCGCTCACGCGGTGTCGCTTTTCGCGCCGAAATGAGGCGGATGTTCACATCGCGCCAGCAATAAACAACGACCAGAAGCCGCCCCAAAGAATCTCTACCTAACGTGACAAACCGATCTTCATCACCATGATCGTCAAGAATCGTCAGGGCGTGCTCATCGGAAAGCACCATAACCGCATCCGCGAAATCAACCCGGTGCTTGCTTTGATTCGTCTCCGCCTTCCTCTGATCCCATTCGAATTCCACGTTTAATTGTATGCACAAATGTACATATCGTCAAGCTGATGGATCCGACACCCGCTGCACCGAAAGCTTAGGAGCCAGCAAATATCCGTCATCGCGACGCAGGAGCCAGTCGCGCAGCACCATCTCGCGCAATTGAGCTTCGCGCCCAAGCTCCGCCGCGTGCCGACGGACGAACCTCGATCGCCAGCGCGGTTTTACCCATCAGGCCGGGCGCAGATTTAAGTAAGGATTAAGGAACCGTGAACCAGAACGTCGAGCCCGCCGACGACGACGCGGCGCCCACCTCACCACCGTGCGCTTGCACCAGATGCTTGACCAGTGCCAACCCAAGCCCCGTCCCACCGGCGTCACGCGAGCGGCCGGAATCGACGCGGTAGAAGCGCTCGAAGATCCGTTCCAACTGGTGCGGCTCGATGCCGTGGCCGGTGTCGGCGACTTCCACCCGCGCGCCACGCTCACCCGACCGAATCACGCGAACGTTAACACGTCCATTGGAGGGAGTATATTTAATAGCGTTATCAAGCAAGTTCACCAGAACCTGCTCCAGGCGGCGGCGATCGGCGCTCACCTCCACGACGGCTGGTGCTTCGATCGCAAGCGCCACCCCCCCCGATTCGGCGCGGTGCCGAACCAGCTCCAGCACCGACCGCGCCAGCGCCGCGGCGTCGAGCGACTCGCGCTCAAGGTTCGCCGCGCCCGATTCCAGCCGCGAGAGATCGAGCAGATCGCCCGTCAAACGCGCCAGCCGTTCGGCGTGACGCGCGATCATCTCCACGAATCCCTGCGCCGTGACGGTGTCCGACAGCGCGCCCGACAAGAGTGTCTCAGCAGCACCTGCGATGGCGCTCACCGGCGTGCGCAGCTCGTGCGAAGCATTGCTGACGAAATCGCGCCGCGCTGCTTCGATGCGCCGCACCTCCGTCACATCACGCGCTGAAACAACCGCACCCGCCCCTGGCAACGGCGCCAACGTCATGGCTACCAAACGATGGCGCAGATCGAGCTCGAGGCTCGTGGCATTCCCGCTCAGCGCACGGGCCATCGCCTCGGCCAACGCGGGATCGCGCGCCAACTCCACGAAGAGACGATCCTTCGGCGCGGTGCCGAGGAGCGAGGCCATTCGCGCGTTGGCGCGGGTGACATGACCAGTGATGGTCACCATGGCCACGCCGTCGGGAAGCGCATCGAGCAGTCCTGCGAGCTGCGCTTCCACGGCGGCCGCGCGCGCTTCCGAGCGATCGGCTCGCGCTTGCAAATCGCGCTGCGCCTCGGCGGCACGCGCGGCTTCGACGCGCCCAAAGACAAACCCCATTAAGCGGAACCCGCCGGATCGCGCATGCGGTAGCCAACGCCGCGCAACGTCTCCAAATAGTCGCGCGCGGCCCCAAGCTTTTCGCGCAGTCGCTTGACGTGCGTGTCGACGGTTCGTGTCTCCACATCGGCGGTGATGTCCCACACGTCTTCGAGGAGCTGATCGCGCGAGAGCACGCGACCGGCGCGTTCCATGAGCGTAGTAAGCAGACGAAATTCCAGCGCCGTGAGTGTCACTTCGCGGCCGTCGATCACCACGCGGTGCGCGGTGCGATCGACCTCGATGCAGCCAAGTTTGAGCGGCCCGGTTTCCGCGGCCGGCGTGGCGCGCACGCTTCGCCCGAGCAGCGCCCGCACGCGCAGCACCAGCTCGCGCATGCTGAAGGGCTTCACCACATAGTCGTCGGCGCCCAATTCGAATCCGAGCACGCGATCGATCTCCTCGCCCTTCGCGGTGAGCATCAGAATCGGAACGTCCTTGGTTAACGTGCGGCTGCGAAGCGCGCGGCACACCTCCAGTCCGGAGGTGTCAGGCAACATAATGTCAAGTATGACCAGATCGGGTTTTTCGCGCGCCGCTTGCGCGAGACCTGCTGCGCCGGTGTTGGCGAGCACGGCACGCAAGCCCGCTTGCTGGAGGTTGTAGTCAAGCAGCCGCGCGAGATCGGCTTCGTCTTCGATGACGAGGATGGTGCTCACGAAGGGAAATTACCATGAAGCCGCCAACCCCAAATGGCGCAAACGCGCGGGCCTGTTTCGCTAAGGGTTACAATAAGTTTACGATTAGTTTACAATAAAGGAATGAAAAAAAGGCAGCCCATCCGCGAAGTAATCCTCGGGCTCCTCTTGGAAAGTGAATCGACAACCAGTCAAGAGGTCGCTCGGCACGCACGCTCCACACGCCAAGCGGCGCACAAGCAACTTCGCGCGCTCGTCGGCAGCGGTGTCCTCGTCGTTGAAGGCCGCGGGCCGTCCACCCGCTACACGAACGCGACGACGCCAACCCGCAAAGCGAAGCGCCACGTCTACACACGCGAAGGCCTCTCCGAAGACATGGTCTTCCGCCAACTCGAGACGACAATTCCAAACCTTGCCGCTGCTTCACGCGCCGCGAGAGAGACGGTGGTGTTTGCGTTCAGCGAGCTGCTCAACAACGCCATCGATCATTCTGGATCCGAGAAAGTCGAAATTCGGCTCGATGAACACCCCAACCTGATCGTCTTTGAAATCATCGATTGGGGGGTTGGTGCTTTCGAAAACGTGCGGAAAACCTTTCGTCTGGCCTCGCTCCTGGACGCGCTCCAACAGCTAACCAAAGGAAAAGTAACGACACAACCCGACGCGCACACGGGTCAGGGAATTTTTTTCTCCTCGAAGGCCGTCAATGCCTTCGAGCTCGAGAGCAACGGACTCACCTGGAAAGTCGACAACGTACGCGACGATCAAACTGTTGCCGCATCACCGCCACGCGCCGGAACGCGCGCCCGGATTGAGGTAGCACTGCGTCCGCGCAAAACGCTGAAGGAAATTTTCGACGCCTACACGGACGATTTCGAATTCAGCAAGACGAAGATCCGCGTCCATCTCTTCGAATACGGCACGCGTTTCGTTTCTCGCTCGGAAGCAAAACGTTTGATGCATGGCCTCGAAAAATTTCAACACGTGACGCTAGACTTCAAGAACGTCGAGGCCGTGGGCCAGGGATTCGTGGACGAAGTCGTCCGCGTCTGGTCCCGCGCGCATCGGCGCACGCGCGTGGAAACCGTTCGCATGGTGCCCGCCGTTGCGTTCATGGTGCAACGTGGCTTGCGCGAGCCGTAGCGTTAGACAAAATGGTTGGACCCGAAGTTCACGCGTAACGTGGGTTGCGCGACTTGGAATTCGCCAAGGCGCGTAGAGCCACAGCGGGAGACGAGTCCAACCATTTTGTCTAGTCCGTCCGCCGCTGCAACACCACCCGTTCATGCCCGCTGCGATCGAATTTCACGCTCTGCGCCTCCTCGTAAATCTCCTCCAGCACCAGCCGCTCGCTCTCTTGCGAGACGCGAAAAACGTTGCGGGCGCCCTGATCCAGTCCCGCTTCCTCACCGAGCGTGAGACGGTCGCCCTCGATGCGGTAACTGCACCCGTGTTTCCCAGTCGAGACCTTTCCGTCGATGTGGACATTCACGACCACCAGGCAACGGCCACTCGTCAGAAACGTAAACTGCCCCGTCGCGGTCATCTGGTGCGGCATGCCGTTGGCATCCTCGATTGCGATGGCGCGCGGTGAGAGATCCACCATCTGTTCGCGGCCACTGAGCCGCGTCGACGATCGAATGCGTGCCACGGGCCGCGCGCGGTTTCTCTCGATTCAGCGTGGCCTGCGCGCGCCGGAGCGAGCGAGAGTAGTCGTCCTTGTTCTCCTCAACGACACGCTCGAGCGAGCTGTAGGGAACGGGTCAAGCCCGGCCATGACGGACTGAACGGTTGCCCCGATTTGCGCTCGGACGTATCGGGTCGTTTACGGGTATGTTTGCGGCTATTTCCGGCGCTTCTTCGCCGCGGCAGCCTTGCCACGAACTGCGGACTTCTTCTTCGGCGCCGCTTTCTTTTTGACAGCCTTCGCCGCGAAATATTTTTTCATCGGCGCGAAGTAGTGCTCCTGCCACCCGCTCTTGTATTTGGCGCCCTGCCCCGCGGGAATTTCCGAGTGCACGAGCGTCAGCTTCGTTCCGCCGGAAACTTCCTCGAGCAAAATATCCAACCGCGAATCGATGGCGTCGGCCGGAAATTCCGAGGTGTGCCACGACTGCACGATGCGCTTGCCGGGGACGAGTTGGAGCGTAACGCCCTCGATGTAGCCGTCCCACGCGGTGTGACGGCCGCCGATGCCAGGCTCGATCGTGGCCTTGCCGCCGGTGAAAGCGCTGTGCGATTTGCCATCGAGCCAGGCGTCGTAAATGCGCTGAGGCGCGGCGAGAATGGTGGCGGTAATACGAATCGATTCGGTTGTCATACGCGCTCCTCTAAGCGGAAACCTCGCGCATCGCCTTCAAGTGGCGGCGCACCCACCAGACTCCGCCGATCACGATCAGCGCGCCAATCACCGCATCCGCACGATGGAAATAGGGCCGCAGCGTGTCCCAATGTTCGCCGAGTTTCTGTCCGACGTAAGCGAGTCCGAGACACCAGGGCAGCGATCCCGCGAACGTATAGACGAGAAATTTTCCCATCGGCATGCGCGCCACACCCGCGGGAAACGCGATGAAGGTGCGAATGACGGGCAAGAGCCGCGCGAAAAAAACGATCGCTTCGCCGAAGCGTGCGAAGGCACGATCGGCGAGATCGAGATCGTGCGGGGAGAGCAACACGTAACGGCCGTAGCGCAAGATCAGCGGCCGGCCACCGTACATGCCGAGGTAGTAGGCGGGCACGCTGCCCACGACGCAACCGATCGCGCCGGCAAGTCCCGCGCCCCAGAGTGTGAAGGTTCCGCGCGCCACGAGCGACCCGGCGAACGGCATGATGAGCTCGCTGGGCAACGGAATGCAGCAGCTCTCGATGGCCATCAAGAGCGCCACGCCGGCGTAACCGAGCGACGAAATAACGCCGATGATGAAGGCGCCCAGCGCCTCGAGGATTTGCGCGATCACGGAGAGCTCTCCTTCATGACGGAAAACCGCACGCGTCGCGGCGGTGGCGCCGCGTGATCGGTCCGATCATTTTTGTAATACACATCGTCGTACGGACAAGCGCAATCGGTTTCGACGGGCTCGGGGTATTCGATACGATCACCTTTGTAAGACCGGAACAGCGTCGACCGTTCACCGAACTCCAGCGCGTAGTGCGGTTGCAGCGTCACCTTGCCACCGCCGCCCGGCAGATCGACAGCCAGGTGCGGCACCGCCAGCCCACTCGTCCAGCCGCGCAGCTGCTCGAGGATCTCGAGGCCCGCGCGAATCGGCGTGCGCAAATGCTCGATACCCTCGGCAACGTCGGCCTGGTGCAAATAGTAGGGCCGCACGCGGTGGCGCAGCAGCCGCTGGTTGAGATCGCGAATCGTCCGCGCACGGGAGTTCACGCGACGAAGCAGCACCGTCTGATTTTCCACCGGAATGCCCGCGTCCACGAGACGCTCGCAAGCGGCGGTCGCTTCCGGCGTCAGCTCCTTCGGGTGATTGAAATGAGTAACCATGAAAACCGGCGCATGTTTGCGAAGCAGCACGCACAGCTCGGCGGTGACACGCATCGGCAACACCACCGGCGCGCGCGTACCAATGCGGATAATCTCGACGTGCGGGATGGCACGAAGCGCCGCCAGAATTTCGCCGAGCCGCGCATCGGTGAGCACCAGCGGATCGCCACCCGAGATGAGCACGTCGCGCACTTCGTGGTGCGCCCGCACATAACCGAGCGCGTCCGCGATGGCGTCACGCCCCAGCGCACCTTCGTCGCCGTGCGTGATGCGCCGCCGCGTGCAGTGACGACAATAAACGGGGCACTGATCAAGCGCCAAGAAAAGCACGCGGTCGGGATATTTGTGCACGATGGCCGCGGTGGGACGGTGGAGGTCCTCGCCCAACGGATCGCGCAACTCGCCTTCGCTAACACGGGCTTCGGCGCGCACCGGGATCGCCTGCATACGCACCGGACAAAACGGCGACGCGGCGTCCATCAGACTTGCATAGTAGGGCGTGATCCCGAGCCGGAACCGCGCGGCCGTTTCGCGAATGCCGGCGCGCTCGTCATCGGTGAGCGCAACCATGCGCGCGAGATCCGCTTCGGTCCGGAGGAGGTGCCGCTGCTGCCAACGCCAATCAAGCCAGTCGGATTCGGTCGCCTCGGGGAAAGAGGCGCGCCAGTTTCCGTATTGTGGAGCGATGGACGGCATGCGTGAGGCGCGCAATCCTAGTCGGCGTGTTTCCTTGCCGAAAGGGGCACCATGTTAATGTCGTCCATTCGACGGCACTCTGACGGAGACACCATGGCCCTGCCCATCGTTCCGAACGGCTCGAGCGAACTCACCGAACCCGCCCTGGAGCCCATCTCCGCGTCGACCACGTCGCAAGAAAAAGTTCCGCGCCGTCCGATTCGGCCGCACATCTTGAACCGATTTCCGCCGACGTCGAAGGGTCCGTGGTCCGATGTACCCGACGCGAAATGGAACGATTGGCGTTGGCAGCAGCGCGAGCGCATCACCAACCTTGCCGGCATGGAGAAGGTGCTCAACGTCACGCAGGACGAGCGCGACGCCTACACCAAATCGCACGAGATGTTTCACGTCGGCATCACGCCCTACTACGCGAACCTGATGGATCGCGAGGATCCCGATTGCCCGATTCGTTTGCAGTCGGTGCCCAAGGGCGGCGAGCTAAATATTCTGAAGACCGACTTGGAAGATCCGCTCGCGGAAGAGCGCGACATGCCGGTGCCAGGCATCACGCATCGCTATCCCGATCGCGTGCTCTTCTACACAACCCACAACTGTCCCGTGTACTGCCGCCACTGCACGCGCAAGCGCAAAGTGTCGGACCCCACCACCGCGGCCGCGAAGGACCAGCTCGAACAATCGCTTGAATATATTGCGGCGCATCCCGAGGTGCGCGACATCGTCATCTCCGGTGGCGACCCGCTGACGCTCTCCGACGACCGGCTCGACTACATCCTCGGCCGCCTGCGCGCGATTCCGCACGTGGAGATTTTCCGGCTCGGCACGCGCAACCTGGTGACGCTCCCGCAGCGCGTCACCGACGACTTCGCCTACATGGTGAGCCACCACCATCCGGTCTTCGTCAACACGCACTTCAACCATCCCAAGGAGTGCACCGCCGAAGCCTACGAAGCGTGCCGCAAGCTCGCGGACGCGGGCTGCGTGATCGGCAACCAGATGGTGCTGCTCAAGGGCGTGAATGATGACCCAAAGCTGGTCAAGGATCTCAACCACAAGCTGCTCCTGATGCGCGTGCGGCCCTACTACATTTACCAGTGCGATCTTTCGCAGGGCATCAGCCATTTTCGCACGCCGATCGCGACGGGGCTCGACATCATCGAGAAGCTGCGCGGCTGGACCAGCGGGCTCGCGGTACCGCACTACGTCTGCGACGCGCCCGGCGGCGGCGGGAAAATTCCGCTCTCGCCGAACTACGTGGTGTCGCACGACGGCAAAGAGCTGGTGCTGCGCAACTACGCCGGCAAAACCTTCAAGTATTACGAACCGTAGACAATGTAATGCAGCCACGATTCGTCGCCATTCGTCATTTTTCGCTCTCCGAAGCGAACGCGCTGGTGCCACGGCTCTCGGCGACGTTCGATCGCGCGCGGGTGTTGCAGCGGCGCATGGAGCCCATCGCCAAGGAGCTGGCGCAACTCGGACATCCCGCGGAGCTCGCCAGCGCCGCGGACAGCTTGGTGGTGGATGAGCAGGCGCCGGAACGCGTGCAGAAACTTCAAGGCGATTTGCGCGCGCGGCTTGGCGAGCTTCGCGCGCTCCTGGAAGACCTGGCGCAGCTGGGGCTGGAGATCAAAGCCGTCGACGGGCTGGTCGATTTTCGCTCGAAGCTGCGCGGAAAAACGGTCTGCTTGTGTTGGCGATTTGGCGAAAAACGTGTCTCGCAATGGCACAACCTAGAGACCGGATTCGCGGGCCGGCAGTCAATTAAAGACGGCGACGAATTCGAGGGCGAGCTGTTGCATTAACCTTTTTTTTCGCACGCTACTTCGCTGCGATCGCTTCGATCTCCACACGCGCACCCTTGGGCAACGCCGCGGCCTGCACCGTCGATCGCGCTGGCGGCGCCTTCGTAAACCACCGCGCATAGACTTCATTTACACGCGCGAAATCGGCCAGATCGGCGAGAAAGATCGTCGTCTTCACCACGTCGGAAAATTCCATTCCGCCCGCGGACAGCACGGCCGCGATGTTGTCCAACACGCGTTCGGTCTGCGCGGCGATGTCGCCGTCGAGCAGCGCGCCAGTTTTCGGGTCGAGCGGAATCTGTCCCGAACAAAAAAGAAGCCGCTGCGCCGAGACCGCAATGGCTTGCGAATAGGGACCGATGGCGGCGGGGGCATTTGGCGTGGCGATGGCGGTGTTGGGCATGACGGTCTCCTACCAGAACGATGTTACGATTTCATCGCTTGTCAACGACCCATCTCGTCATCGCCGCGCCCGACTCCGCGCGCACGGAAATCGCCACGGCATTGGCGGCGATCGATGCCGAATCGATTCCCGTGGCGATCAACGCGGCCGCTGGCGCCGAGGCGCTGAAGGCGGATTTGACGCTCGTCGATCTGCGCGGCGATCCGCGAATGGGGCTTGCACTCTGCGTCCATTTCAAATCCATTCCAGCGCTGCGTCTGGTGCCGCTCCTCGCCATCACCGAGGACAACGCCGCCGCGCGCGCCACTGCCTTGGATGCTGGCGCAGACGACGCGATGTCGGGAAGCGGAGCGCCGTTCGCGCGCGAATTGCAAAGCCGCGTGCGCTCGCACCTTCGCGTGCGCGCGCAACTTTCGCGCCTCGATGATGCCACGCAAGTCATCTACGCCCTGGCCAACGCCGTGGAAGCGAAGGACGTCTACACCGAGGGTCACACCGAGCGCGTAGGCCAACTTTCGGCGCTCATCGGACGCCACGCGGGACTCGACGCCGACGCCCAGGACGCGCTCGCAAAAGGCGGCGTGCTGCACGACATCGGCAAGATCGGAATCCCCAACGCGCTGCTCAACAAGCGCGGCGTGCTTACCGCCAAAGAGCGCATCGTGATGAACAAGCATCCCATCATCGGTGAACGAATCTGCGAACCGCTGCGCAGCATTCGTGATCTCTGTCCAATGATTCGGTCGCACCATGAGCGGCTCGATGGCTCGGGCTATCCCGACGGACTGCGCGGCGACGCCTTTCCGCTCTCCGCGCAGATCCTCCAATTGGCCGACATTTTTGACGCCATCACAACAGACCGTCCCTACCACCGCGCGCGCACGCGTCAGGGCGCGGTGGAGTTCATGCTCGGCGAAGCGCGCAAGGGCTGGCGCGACGCGGAGCTCGTGAAAGTGTGCGCGCGCGCCGCCGAAGAGTTGGGGCTGGGCCGCACGCGCGAGGAGGACATTCCGCCGCCACCCGCGCCGATCGGGTCATGGCGGTGGGAGTAAGATGTTCACGACAGAGGGCTTAAACACCTACCCCACTATGTCTTCGCCGCCATCGACACCCAGTGTATTTCCCGTCATCCACGCGCTGCGCGGATCGCAGAGCAGCGCCACACAGCGGCCGACGTCCCCCGGTGTGGTCAGGCGGTGGTAAGGATTGCGCGCGGTGGCTTCGGAAATGAGCCGTTCCGCTCCCGGAATCTTGCGCAGCGCTGCGGTGTCGGTGACGCCAGCCCGAATCGCATTCACCGCGATCCCGCGCGGGGCCAGCTCCAGCGCGAGCTGCCGGCAGTGGCTCTCCAACGCCGCTTTGGCCGCGGACACCGGACCGTATTGCGGAAGCACGCGCGTTCCGCCGGAGCTGGTCATGGCGAAAATGCGGCCGCCGTCCGCCATCAACCCACGCGCCACCACGTCCTGCGCCCAATAGACGAGGCTGTTGGCCATCACGTCGAGCGTCATCTCGAGCTGCTTGCGCGTGACGCTGTCACCCGTTTCGGCCACCAGCGGTTTCAACGTGCCGAACGCGAGCGAGTGGACCAGCACGCGAACCTTGCTACCGCTCGAGGCGCAGCGCGTGGCGAGCGCGTCCAGCACGGCTTTGCGCTCCTCGTCGCCCGCGGCGTTGGTGTTGAAAAAAAGCGGCTCGCGGCCAGCCGCACGAATCGCCGCCATCGATTCGTCGACGGCGGATTGCGTTCCGCGTCGATCGAGATGAACGCCCGCGATGTCGTAACCACTCTTCGCCAGCGCCTCTCCAATGGCCGCGCCGAATCCGCTGGACGCTCCCAAAATCAGTGCAAAGTCTGCCATCGCTGTCACTCCTCCACGCTTCGTTCGTGATCCACATCACCACCGTTTCGCCAAAATCCCTTTGAAATCCCCGAATATCTCAGTTGGCCTCGGGCGTGCAAAGGCTAGATGGCATGACCGCTGCCCTCGCTCAACAATCGTCACCCTCCCGTCGGCTCCAATCTCCTTCGCGGCGCGCCGCACCGCGCCTGGTTCCCCTCGATGCGGACGCCGCTGAAGAACGGGTGCTGCAAGCCGTTCGCGCCGGCGATAGCGCTGCGTATGCCCAGCTCGTCGAGCGCTACCAACGCGGACTTTTTAGCTTGTGCTTGCGCATGTGCGGCAACACCGCCGACGCCGACGAGCTGACGCAAGAGGCGTTTTTGCGCGCTTATCTTCATCTTTCGAGCTTCGACTCGCGCCACAAATTCTCGACGTGGATTTACCGAATCGCGCTCAACGCCTGCCGCGATCGTCTGCGATCCAAACCGCACGGCGAGAGCACGTACGGACTCGATCCGGGGCCGCTTCCCACCGAAGTGCGCGAATCGCCGGACGGTGCGATGGCGCGAACCGAGCTACGCCAAGCGCTCAACACGGCGCTCGATCTGTTGCCGGCGAAGTACCGCGAAGCGTTGGTGCTGCGACACCTCGAAGATCTCTCTTACGAAGCGATTTCGGAAATGACCGGCGACACGGTTGGCGCGCTGAAGGTGCGCGTGGTTCGCGGCCGCACGATGTTGCTCGAGCAACTACGCAACGTGGACGGCGCGCTGGCGTCGCTCGACGCGGTCGATTTGTGACGTTGTAACCGTCATCACACTCGTCCGTAGAACGGGAATGGGACGGCCTGATCACAATGTCATACGCCGACGGCACGCGCAGGTAGCGCGACTTCTCGCGGAGATCGCGCCTCCTATCCCCAACGTCGATTTGACGGCTTCGATTCTGGCGGCCGTTGGAGAGCTACGAAGGCGACAAGCGGCGCAGTCGGCCCGCGCGTAGAAAAATAAGGCACCGGACCGATATTACCCAATATCTTCCGGCCGCTTCACATACTCCGGAAATCGTCGGCGCAATTTTCCGTCAAAGCTCGCCACCACCGTCCGCAATCGAATGGCCAGCTCCACGAAAAACACATCGTAGGCAGGATGCCCGGCGTGGATCGCTCGCATGGTGGCACCACGCCAGAGCTCCATCACGTCCACCGAAACGATGGGCAACGTTTCGGCAAGATCAAAAACGTCGACGGTCTGCTCCGGCGCGAGCGTTCCCATCCGAACCGCCTTCCAAACGACATTGCCCAGCTCCGCCTTCCAGTGGGCCGGCGCGTGCAGCTCGTGGCGCGCAGCGAGAAGACGCGAGGCCACTTTTCCGGTGGCCGGTTCGCCGAGCAGGCTTGCGGCGATAACATCGGTGTCGACGACAAACTTCAGGGACGCCCTTCTGCGATCGCATCATCGATGTCCGCTATCTTCATCCGCACGCCGAGACGAACGCGCAACGCAGAGAGCTGCTGCTCTAACGAGGCACGATCGAGAACAGTGCCGTTCAGCACCGCCAGAATTTCTTTTTGCATCGAGCGATGATTGCGGCGAGCACGCTCGCGGATCGCCTTGACGGTCGTTTCGGGTACCTCACGAAGCGTCAGGGTTTTCGCCATATCAAAAGAGTGCAGGCAAAATGACTGCACGTCAAGCGCCTCGCTCCAACGCTAAACGTCCCGTCATTCGGTCTTATCCGCCGGTCAGAATGGTCCGCACAGTTTCGAGCGTCATCATTAACGTCATGGGCTGCAACGGCGATTCCACGAAGCCGCGCGACAAATAGAAACGTTTGGCCGGATCAGAGATCGCATGCAGCAGAATGGCGAAAACACCTGCGTCCGCAGCCACGGCGACCGCACGCAGCATGGCGTCACGCAGGAGGGCTTTGCCAAGACCCCGGTTTTGGTGGCGATGGTCGATTGCCAAACGTCCGAGCAAAAGGACCGGCAGCGGATTGGGCATGTTTCGCCGCATCGCCCTGGGAGCAGCACCATGGCTGATCGCCCCAGCCGAGAGCGTGTAGTAACCGACGACAACGGGACCCGAGCAAAGCACAAAACAACGGGAGGCGCCTGAAACCTGGTTCTTTAAACCACGCCGTTTGAGCCAATCGTCGAGCGACGGCTCTCCGCTTTCGAAACCCGTTAGCTCGTGCCACGCTTCAATGGGAACCGGTGGCGAGAGGTCAAGCACGTTCATTTTTCCCAAGGAGCCTTGGCCTTGATCAGTCGACGTAGCCTGTCCGTCGGCGGCAATGGTCGGACAAGCAATTTTTGGAGTTGGGTGAATGTGCTGGCCTCGACCGTGAAAAACGCCTGATCAAGCAGCACGTCCTCCGCCCTCTGGCACGCAGCTTCGAGCATGAACTCGGACCGGCTTCGGCCAAGGCGGGCAGCAGCCTGGTCAATCAGGTTTCGCTGCTGCACCTTGGCGCGAATATTGAGGGACACAGCCAGAGATCTTCTGCTCATTTTGCCGAAGGCCCCACGTCCTTTTGAAACGGGTTCGTCACTTTTTGCATGTTCCATCCTTGGCTCCCCTCCGGAATTGATATGTAGCATACACGAATGTATACATAAGTGATATACAATATTCTCGTCACGGCACCATCGGCGACACGAACAGATCGCGCACACGCCCTTCCGATTCGACACGAACTTCAAAGCCGGCCGCGTCGATCGGAGCGGGAGTAAGCGGCGAAACCTGCGCAAAGATTCCATGCCCGTCGCACCAGTAGCTCGAGACGCCACCGCAAGCCCTGCGTTCTCCTGTTGCGCGGCGAACAACTGCGCCGTAGCCCGACGCCGGGAGCCTGGTATAAACCACCGCCATGTCGGCCACCCTCATCGACGGCAAAGCACTCGCGGCGCAAGTGCGGGCGGAAGTTGCGGCAGGTGTACGCGCGCTGCAAAAAGAACGCGGCATCACGCCTGGCCTTGCCGCGATGCGCGTCGGCGACGATCCCGCCAGCGCCATTTACGTGCGCAACAAGATCAAGGCCTGCGCGGAAGCGGGGATCCTCTCGTGGGAGCACGTCATGCCGACCAGCACCACGCAGGCCGAGCTGGTGGCGCGACTTCGCGCGCTCAATGCGGACCGCGCGGTGCACGGGATTCTGGTGCAGTTGCCGCTGCCAAAGCACCTCGACACCAACGCAGCGTTGGCAGCGGTAGCGACGGAAAAAGACGCTGATGGATTGCTTCCGCCGAGTCAGGGGCGACTGCTCGCGGGATTGCCTGGACCGCGGCCTTGCACACCCGCCGGCGTCATGCGGCTCCTCGATCACGCCGGCGTCAAGCTTGCGGGCGCGCATGCGGTGGTGCTCGGCCGCTCGAACATCGTCGGCAAGCCCATGGCCGTGCTGCTGCTCGAACGGGATTGCACGGTCACCATCGCGCACTCGAAAACGCGGGACCTCGCAACCGTGGTGGCAAGCGCCGATGTGGTCGTTGCCGCCGTGGGACGCGCGGAGTTGGTCAAGGGCGCGTGGATCAAACCGGGCGCGGCGGTTATCGATGTGGGGATGAATCGCCTCGCCTCTGGAAAACTGCTCGGTGACGTGGAATTCGCCGCGGCCGCCGAGCGCGCGAGCTGCATTACCCCGGTCCCCGGCGGTGTCGGACCGATGACTGTGGCCATGCTGCTCGCCAACACGCTCGAACTGGCACGCGGGCAAACGGAGAATTAATGGGAGACAAAACCCCGCTCTACGAATCCCACGTCGCGCTCGGCGGACGCATGGTGGACTTCGCCGGGTGGCAAATGCCGGTGCAGTACAGCGGCGTCATCGAAGAGCACGAAGCGGTGCGCAGCCGCGTCGGCATCTTCGACGTGTCACACATGGGCGAGATTATTTTCGAAGGCCCCGGCGCGCTGGAGACGCTCAACCTTCTCGTCACCAACGATCTCGCGCGGTGCGAAAACGGTCAGGCGCAGTACAGCGCGTTGCTCAACGACGATGGCGGCATCATCGACGACATCGTCGTCTACCGCTTCTCCGCCACCCGCCTTCTGGTCTGCGTCAACGCCAGCGGACGCCAAAAAGACTTCGCCGCTTTTTCGGCACGCGCCAAGTGCAGGCAGGAATCGGACGACTGGGCGCAGATTGCCGTGCAGGGACCGCTCGCGGCGGAGCTGGTGGGATCGCTTGCCGACAGCGACGTGGCGGGCATCGGCACCTACCGTTTCGCGGAAGGCAAAATACATGGGATCCCATGTATCGTGGCCCGCACGGGCTACACCGGCGAGGACGGATTCGAGCTCTTCTGCCGACCCGACAACGCGCCAAAATTGTGGGACCTCTTGCTCACGCGCGGCCGCCCCTATGGCATTTTGCCCTGCGGCCTCGGCGCGCGCGACAGCTTGCGGCTGGAGATGGCCTACCGCCTCTATGGCAACGACATGGACGATCGCGTGACGCCGCTGGAGGCGGGCCTCGGATGGATCGTGAAACTCGATAAACCCGACTTCGTCGGCAAACGCGCGCTGGTGGCGCAAAAGACCGCGGGACTCAAGCGCAAGCTCGCGGGATTCAAGCTCACCGGACGCGGCATCGCGCGCCATGGCTACCCGGTCTTGCAAGGCAACGTACGCGTAGGAGAAGTCACCAGCGGCACGTTCAGCCCGACGTTGAAGGAACCGATCGGCCTGGCCTATCTCCCGAACGCGCTGGCCGAGCCAGACACCGAATTTCAAGTGGAGATTCGGGGCAAGCCCATCGACGCTGTCGTCGTTCCAACGCCGTTTCTCACCCGCGAACCGTAACGGAGGCACCATGTCCAATCTTCCCGCCGAGTTGAAGTACACCAAGGATCACGAGTGGGCCCGCCTCGAGGGCCGCGTCTGCGTGGTGGGCATCACCACGTTTGCGCAGGATCAGCTCGGCGACGTGGTGTTCCTCGAGTTGCCGAAAGTGGGCACGGTCGTGAAAAAGGGCGATGCGTTCGGCGTGGTGGAAAGCACCAAAGCCGTCAGCGAGCTCTTCGCGCCGGTCAGCGGAAAAGTGGTGGAGATCAACCAGGAGCTCGTGGATGCGCCGGACGCGATCAACAGCGATCCGTATGAAGACGGTTGGATGGTGCAGATCGAGATGAGCGAAGCGAAGGAAGCTGGAGAGCTGCTCGACGCGCCGGCGTACGAGAAATACCTGGCGGAGCAGGCGCACTAGTGGCCGACCTCACGCCAACCGATCGTTTCGCCCTTCGCCACGTCGGACCCGACGCGGTTGAAATTGACAAAATGGTAAGCGCGCTCGACGCGCCGTCGCTCGAGGCGCTGATCGATCAGGCCGTGCCGCGCGCGATTCGCAGCGCCAAGTCGTTGGCGATCGGCGAAGCCACGAGCGAACACGATCTGCTCGAAGAACTGGCCGCGATCGCCGCGAAAAACCAAGTCTTCCGATCGTTCATTGGCCTTGGTTATTCCGACTGCATTACCCCGCCCGTCATTCTGCGCAACGTCCTGCAAAACCCCGGCTGGTACACGGCCTACACGCCCTACCAGGCCGAAATTGCGCAGGGGCGTCTCGAGGCGCTGCTGAATTTCCAAACGATGATCGCGGATCTGACGGGGCTCCCCATCGCCAATGCGTCGCTGCTCGACGAAGGCACCGCGGCCGCCGAAGCGATGACCATGATGCGTGCGGTTTCCGGCGGCGGGGACAAAGCGTTTTTCGTTTCGGAAACCTGTCATCCGCAGACGATCGAAGTTGTGCGCACCCGCGCGGCGCCGCTTGGCATTCGTATTCTCGTTGGCGATCACGCCGCGTTTGATTTCACAACGCCGATCTTCGGTGCGCTGCTGCAGTATCCGCAAAGCACCGGCGCGGTTGTGGACTACGCGCCCTTTTGCGAGCGTGCCCACGGAAAAGCCGCGCTGGTGGCGGTCGCGGCGGATCTCCTGTCGCTTGCGCTTTTGCGCCCACCGGGAGAATTCGGCGCCGATGTCGCCGTCGGCAGCGCGCAACGCTTCGGCGTGCCGCTCGGCTACGGCGGACCGCACGCGGCATTTTTCGCCACCAAAAGCGAATACGCGCGGCAGATGCCGGGCCGAATCATCGGCATCTCCGAGGACGCCAACGGCAAACCCGCGCTGCGCATGGCCTTGCAGACACGCGAGCAACACATCCGACGAGAGAAGGCCACGAGCAACATCTGCACCGCGCAAGTGCTACTCGCGGTGATGGCCGGTTTTTACGCGGCCTACCATGGGCCGCACGGGCTTCGCGCCATCGCGGAGCGGGTGCATGCGCTCACCGCAACGCTGGCGCGAGGGTTGAAAAAACTTGGTGCCAACGTGCGGCACGACAACTTTTTCGACACGCTGCTAATCGAAGGAAGCGCCAAAGACGTGAAGGCGTGGCACGCGAACGCGAGTTCGCGGCGCATGAATTTTCGCCATGTCAGCGAAAACGCGCTGGCCATTTCACTCGACGAAACCGTTTCGGCAGCGGACGTCGATGCGATCCTCGCGATCTTCGCCAATGGCCGCGCGGTAGAAAACGCTGCGCAAATCGCGCGCGACGTTTCTGTGAAATTCGCGGCGCCGCACGCGCGCACTTCGGGCTACCTCACCCATCCGGTCTTCAACACGCACCACTCTGAAACCGAGATGCAGCGCTACTTGCGCCTGCTCGAATCACGCGATCTCTCGCTGACGCACTCGATGATCCCGCTCGGTTCTTGCACCATGAAGCTCAACGCCGCCGCGGAAATGACGCCGGTGACCTGGACCGAATTCTCGCGGCTGCATCCGTTCGCACCCGCCGAACAGGCCGCGGGTTACGCCACGATTTTCCGCGAGCTCGAAACGATGCTCGCCGAGATCACCGGCTTCGCCGCCGTCTCGTTGCAGCCGAACGCCGGTTCGCAAGGCGAGTATGCCGGGCTCCTCGCCATTCGCGGATTTCATCAGCAGCGCGGCCAAGGTCATCGCGACGTCTGCCTCATTCCCGCCTCCGCGCACGGAACGAATCCCGCATCGGCAGTGATGGCCGGCTACAAAGTCGTGGTCGTCGCTTGCGATACGGCGGGCAACATCGACGTGAAAGATCTCGTCGCCAAGGCCGACGCGCACAAAGAAAAGCTCGCGGCGCTAATGGTGACCTACCCGTCCACGCACGGCGTCTTCGAGGAAGAAATCCGTGAAATATGCACAATCGTGCATACACGCGGCGGACAGGTCTACATGGATGGCGCCAACCTGAACGCGCAGGTCGGCCTTTGCCGGCCCGGCGATTTCGGCGCGGACGTCTGCCACATCAATCTGCACAAAACGTTTTGCATTCCGCATGGCGGCGGCGGGCCCGGCATGGGGCCAATCGCCGTGGCGCCGCATCTCGGACCCTTTTTGCCGCGCCATCCGCTTGCGCACGACGCGAAACAGAGCGCCGGCGCGGTTTCATCCGCACCCTGGGGCAGCGCGAGCATTCTGCTGATCTCTTGGATGTACATGCGGCTCATGGGCGGCGAGGGGCTCGCGCACGCCACCAAGGTTGCCATCCTCAACGCCAACTACGTCGCGCATCGGCTGAATCCGCACTATCCGGTGCTCTACCGCGGCCGGCGTGGGCGCGTGGCGCACGAGTGCATCATCGATTTGCGACCGCTCAAAAAAGAGAGCGGCATCGAAGTGGAAGACGTGGCCAAGCGGCTGATGGACTATGGCTTTCACGCGCCGACCGTATCGTTCCCGGTGAGCGGCACGATGATGATCGAGCCGACCGAAAGCGAGCCCAAGGCCGAGCTAGACCGTTTTTGCGAAGCGATGATCGCCATTCGTCGCGAGATCGACGAGGTGGCCAGCGGACAAGTCGATCGCGAGAACAACGTGCTCAAGCACGCGCCGCACACGGCGGAGACGGTGATCGCCGACAGCTGGTCGCGGCCCTACTCGCGCGAAAAGGCGGCCTTCCCGGCGCCGTGGACGCGCCGCGCAAAATTCTGGCCGTCGGTTGGCCGCCTCAACAATGTGCTGGGCGATCGGAAATTATTCTGCACGTGCTTACCGATCGAAGCGTACGCCGCCGCTCTTCCCTCCGCTTTTCCCCCTTCTCTTTCCCCTCCCCCCCCTGCGGGGGAGGGTTAGGGTGGGGGGAGTAACGTGCTCCCCTCACGCTGACCCTCCCCCGTCAAGGGGAAGTAAAAACGGCGCCTGGCTCCTCGCCGTCGCCTTCGGCTTCGCGGCGCTCTTCGCCTTTCAGCGCCTGTCGGACATGGACGCAGGCTGGCTTCTCGCGCTGGGCCGCCTCGTTGCGCAGGGTCGTTTCCCCCATACCAACGCGTTGGCCTGGACCGCGCGCGATTTCCCCTGGTATCCGACCTCGTGGCTCTTCGAGCTCGCACTCTACGGATGTGATCGCGCGCTCGGTGTTTTCGGCATTCAACTTTTTACGTTCGCGCTGACGGCAACCACGCTCGTGCTCAGTGCGCGCGCCGCAGAGCACGCCGGCGCTTCGAGATTTTCCGCTCGAGCGGCAGCGCTGCTCGCCTTCGCCGTGCTGTGGACGCGCGTCGTTCCGCGCCCGCACCTTGTCGAATATGCGCTGCTCGCTTTCACGCTCGAACGTGCGACGGCGGCGATCGAACAGCGATCAGCGCGGCCGCTGTGGCTTCTCCCAATCGCCGTCACAGTCTGGGCCAATGCGCATCAGAGCGCGCCGTTCGGTGTAGGACTTCTCGCGCTCATACTGCTACCTGCAGTAACAGGCCGCGCTGATTTCGCACGCCGCGATCGGCAGCAACTGGCGCTGCTGATCACGCTCTGCGCCGCGGCCACACTGGCCACTCCGGGATTCGATCTCAACGTCCGCGATCTCTTGGCACATCTTTCGCTCAGCGAATACGCACCGATTCAGGAATACGCGCGGCCAACTTTGCGGGACGAACCAAATATCGTGGTGCTGGCGCTTCTCGCGCTCGGCGCCGCGGCCGCGCTCCCCGAAGCGCGACGCTGGCTGCTCTCCGCCGCGGTTTTCTCCGCCGCGGCACTTCTCCTCGGACGACGCTTCGGCGCCGACGCGGCCATCGTGGGGATCGTGCCGATCGCGATTCTTTTCGATCGCATTCGGCCGCTCGATTCGCGCATGCGCGCACTCGTTACGGGCACCTCCGCGCTCGGTGCGTGTCTTCTCCTGATGGCCGCGTCGCGCGTTCCGCTGACTTCGCTCGGCGCGTTTCTCGGAGCGACGTGGGAGAATTCGCAACTTCCCGTCGATGCAATCACGGAAATGAAGCAACTCCATCTCGACGGCCGCGGTTTCACCGCTTATCGATTCGGCGGCTACGTCGCTTGGACACTGCCCGAGGTCGGCGACTTTCAGGACAGCCGCCCGCGCGCTTTTCCGCGTGCTTTCTGGGAGGAGCTCGCAGCCGCGCAAGCATCACCCGCCGCGTTCCGCGCCTACCTCGATCGCTGGAACGCAAGCTGGGCACTGACAACCGCGTTTCCCGACGCGTTCAGCGGCCACGGGCTCCTGCGCAATGCGCCCGGATGGAGACTCGTTAGTACGGACGAAACTGCAGAATTGTACGTACGCTCGAAATAGCGAGTTCGGCTGCGGGACAATTCCTATCTTTCGAGCGACCGGATGTGTGACTTTTCACGTCATATCGGAAGTCACTCAAGAGTTGTCGATTAATTGCCATCGACAACTCTTGATCGGCATAGGGGCTGACGGGAAATCGTCCCGTCAGTCCCCTGCCACACCACCGGACATGCGGGTCCGCATCCGGCGGTTCGGAAAGTTGAGGTTTTATGCGGCAAGTCTCGGCACTCCTTCGCGGTCGTAGTAGTTCTTGGGCAGAGCAGTGTTGAGCAGCATCCGAGAATTTCTGCACCAGCGTCGCGAGTTTCCGGCCACCTGACGAGCTACGGACTCGTTCGCGCCGAGTCGCATTATCTCGCGGTAGATGGTCGTTCCACGCTTCCACTGTTTGAGCTGCACCATCCGCAGCCGATGGCGTATCCACTTGTCCAGGTCGCTGAATTTACGCGGCGTCTCGGCAAGGCGGAAATACTGCTTCCACCCCAGCAGATAGCTGCGCAGTTTAGCAAACACCGTCCGCATGCTTTGGCCACCGTTTCGGTTGGTGATTTCTCGGACCCGCTGCTTCATCACCTCAAGGGCCTTTGGCGCGACGCGCCGTTTGACCTTTCCTTCCGCGGCTATCCAAAAGCTGTAGCCGAGAAATTTCCGGTCTTGCGGCCGCGCCACCGCGCTCTTCGCCTCGTTGATTCGCAGCCGAAGTCGTTCGTACAAACGCACAAGCGTCTGCATGGCCTCTTCGCCCGCCCGCTTGGACCCGACGTACACATTCAGGTCGTCCGCATAGCGCACGAAGAAATGCCCGCGTCTCTCCAACTCCTTATCCACTTCATCGAGAAGCACGTTCGCCAAAAGCGGTGACAACGGTCCGCCTTGCGGCGTTCCTTCGTACCGCTCCGTCACCACCCCGTTCGCCATGATGCCGGCTTCGAGATAGCGGCGAATCAGTCCCAACATCCGCTTGTCCGTGATGCGCTTCGCGAGTCTCCCCATCAGCACATCGTGATTGACGCGGTCGAAAAATTTCTCCAAGTCCACGTCCACCACCACCCGTTTCCCTCCCTGGATGTACCGCTGCGCTTCGCACACCGCTTGGTGCGCGTTGCGTCCAGGTCGGAATCCGTAGCTGTGCTCCGAGAAACTCCCGTCGAACATCGGTTGCAGGACTTGCAAGATGCTCTGCTGGAGAAGCCGGTCGAGCACCGACGGAATCCCCAATTGTCGGGTTCCGCCTCCGCTCTTCGGTATCTCCACTTTCCGCACCGGCCCCGGCTGGTACGTCCCCGCGAGCAACTGCTCTCGAAGTTTTATCCAGTTCTCGGCCAGGTGCTTCGGCAACTCGTCGACGGTCATCCCGTCCACACCCGGACTGCCCTTGTTCTGCCTCACTCGCTTCAACGCCGCAGTGAGATTGCCTCGCTCGACCACCCTTTCCATCAGGTGGTCGCTTCCTGAGCGCTCGTTTCCGTCTCTCGCCGGTCTGGATTCGCCGCTTCGCTCTTGCGTCAGGGCTTCACCCCTCGGCTTGAGCGGGAGCTCCGCTTGCGCGGTCTTCTGGCGCCTGTCCTTTCCGAGATTCACGTTCGACTCGCTCTCCTTTCCGTTCAGCCCTTCGCGCTCCCGGTTGCCGCCTCCTTGGGTCGGTGCCCTGCGCTACTACGGCCTCTGCTGACTTCTCGCTCCGCCACTCGGCGTCGCCCTTTCGGACGTCAGGCGAGATCTCCCCAGGTAAGGGTCATGGATTTCCTCGCGCAATCGCTGGATCTACGCTGCTTCCCTTTGGTCGTGAGAGCTTCGCGGATACAGGCCCGCTCGCCCTGGTTGGCATCGCCTCATATCCAGTTTCTGTTCGTCGACTCGCGATTTCGCTATCGCTTCTTTCAGCGCCGACCTCGCGGTCGGACCGGCTCTCACCGGCTTGCCGCCTTGCGATTTGCTCGGGGTCGCTACGACCTGCTCCCCCAGAGGACTTTCGCCTCCTATCCATGCCCATGCTGGGCACACCCGTTGAAAGGTCGGGCCGCTGCCCGCCCCTCTGCGCCGAGTGAATCGGCGCATGTACGGCGCATGTTGGAAGCGCCGTCGGCCCGAGTGGTGGCGCTGGAAGCGCTCGATCGGACCCCGGGCTCACCCCACCCGCCGCCGCGCGCATGATTGCGCGTCGAGCTAAAGAGCTGCCGATTAATCGACAGCTCTTCAGCCCCTTCCCCAGCAAGCCGGTCGGTTTTCGTCCCAAACGCCGGTGCGATATTTGGCGTCATTGACGATCGTTCAAGATCGATTTGTCGATCGTCGATTCTCGCGGACGACCGGACGCGGACGACTGTCGACCGTCGATAGCCGTCCACATCCGCGACTACGAGCCCGACCTCGAAAATCGACTATCGACCGCGATTCACTCGGTGCTCCTCACAATCCCGCACAACGCAAAAGGATCTTGCTACTCAGCTGCGAGCTTCGCCAGAGCCAGCACTTCGCGCGGCGAGACATAGGGGTTCGCCCAGATGCCGCCTCGCAGCGTCGTCGGCCGATTCTCGCGGTTCGGCGGTGCCGCGATCGTCAAGATCGTCGACGTCACCGCGGTTCGGCTCGCGCCCACTGTCGCATCTTCAATATATTCGCCGCCAATAATCTTGGCGTTCGCATCGCTCGGCGCTCGGTCCAACTCGAGAATCGCCGCCACGCGCAACTCTTTAGCAACGCTTGAACCATTGACAAAATCACGGATCGGCGCATCCAACGCTTCGACGTACGTAATGCCGAGATCAAGGCGCACAAAACCGCGCGCGGTCGAATTCCATTCGTAGGGCGCCGGAATCAGCTCGTTCTTAGGGAATCCGCGCATCAACCTGCCGGCCTGCCATTCGGTGAGCGCCTCGTAACCGTAGACGGTGGTGCGATAGGCCGGTCTCCATGTCGTGGCGGTGGAATCTGCGCTCTGCGGCGAGATACCAACGGCCTGTGCGTTTCTCTTCATGCTTTCGCCCAGCGCAATGACAAGCGCACCAGGGTTGATGCCCTGGCAACCGCGATAGATGCGTGACTCGGCATCATCGCTCGCAACGCGTCCGTAGGAATCGCGCGCAATCGCACTGGGCGGGCGATTGCAAACTTGACCGAGATACGAACCTCGAGCGTCTAGAAAAACTTCGGCCAAGAGCGCGTTGATGTCACCCACCTCGAAGTGCGTGCAGCCTGAAGCCTCTTCTCCGCACGCTTCCCATGCACCGGTTTCGTTAAGCCGAAGATCGATAGCATGCACAACGGGCGCGCCGTTCATTGCCGCGCCGGCCCAACCCAGCGCGTGATCGAAACGAGCGCGCGTCGTGGAATCGGTTTGAGCATCGACGCCGTGGTTCTGCCGCTCCCACTGCGCAGCCGCGTCGGCCTCGGACGGATCGACCGCCGCCATGTACTTTGCCAACGCCGAATCAGCGCCGTCGTTCCAACGCTGGTCGATTCCACCGGCGTCGAAACGCCACGCGCTGTCCGCATAGGGAATATGCGCGTCGTCGACGCCAAACGTTTTTCCGACATCCGCGGCGCTGATGTTGTCGGCGAGATAGCGCGAGGCATCCGGCCAAAAACCATCCAGCGGATCGTCCACGCCGACCGTTTCCGACGCGGAGGTGGAGCGGATCTGCGGCGCATTTTTCCCGCAAGCAACGACGCCAAGCGTTGTACAGACAACAAACAGAAGACGTTTTTTCGGTTGCATGCGTCGAAAGCAGAGCAACGTCCGTGCCACCTTCGCTAGCGCTCATTTCGCCGAAATCTGGTGCACCACTGCACCAATTCGATAGACGATCGGTGCAACCTCACTCCACGTTCCCTCTCCAACTGTCTGGAGGGCGACGATCGGCCGCTGATCGGTTGTATACATTCGTGATGCAACGCCGCGCGCCACTCTCCGTGGCCACGAAAGTGTTCCTCAGCTTCGCAGTGGTGCTGATCACTTTCGGCGCGGTTTCCATCTATGGCGTGGTGCAGATGCGCGCCATTGGCCGTCGCCTCGGACTGCTCTCGACCGGCTATTTCCCCTTGGCCCAAGTCGCCGCGCGGTTGGAGACGTTTCAAAAAGAGCGCGAGCTCGAGCGCGATCGGCTGATGGAAGAACGCGATCCGCACAGTCGGCGTGCGCTGGTGCAACTTGCCCGCGTCTATTTCGCGCGCCAAGTGCGCGACAAGATCGCCGCCGCGCGCAAGCTGGTGGCCACCGCGCGCGGTGCCGCCGACGAGAGCGATCGCGAAGCGCTCGACGACATCGAAGCGCGGCTCAACTCGATCGCCGAACGATTCGATCAGTACGACGCTGCCGCCGAACAGCTCTACACCGCGCTGGAAACCGGCATCGTGCTGAGCGGAAACGACGTGGTCCGCAAATTGAAACGCGTCGAGCTGCGCGTCGATCGCGAGATGGCCCAGCTGGTGTCGGCGCTGGGCGATCGCATCGATCACGGTGTGGCCGACGCCGAAGCCAAGGAGCGGCGCACCGCGTTGGCCACGGTGGCGCTTTCGCTCTTTGCGATTCTGGTTGGACTCCTGGCCACCGCCGCGTCACAACGCTTGCTCGCGCCGATTCGCGCGCTCACCGAAGCAGCCCGCGGCGTTTCGCGCGGCGAGTTCGCGGGCATCCTTCCCGATGCGCGCGCCGAGGGCGACGAAGTGGCAACGCTCACGCGCGAGTTCAAAGCGATGGCCGAGAGTTTGCGCGAACGCGAAGCGCGGCTCAAAGCGCAAGGCGAAGCGCTGTTGCGATCCGAGCGGCTGGCCACGGTGGGACGCATGGCCGCGCAGGTGGCGCACGAAATTCGAAATCCGCTTTCATCGATCGGCCTCAACGCCGAGCTCATGGCTGATGCGCTCGCGTCCGGGGATCGCAGCGCGACAACCTTGCTCACCGCCATCTCGCAAGAAGTCGATCGTCTCACCGAAATCACCGAACAGTATTTGCGTTTCGCACGCATGCCGAAACCGCAACTTGCGCCGGTCGAGCTAAACGATCTTCTCGGCGACCTGCTCGACTTTCACGCCGAGGAGCTCGCTACCGCGCGCATCGAAGTACAGCGCGTGTTCGAGTCGCCACCGCGCGTTTCCGGAGATGCCGCGCAACTTCGCCAAGCCTTCGTGAACCTCATCCGCAACGCGCGCGAAGCCATGTCCGCGGGAGGCACGCTGACGATCACCACGCGCAGCGAAGGAGGCGCGGCCATCGTCGCGATCGCCGACACCGGCGTTGGCATCGACGCCGCGCTTCGCGATAAACTCTTCGAACCTTTCTTCACCACCAAGGAACGCGGCACCGGCTTGGGTCTCGCGCTCACCCAACAGATTTTGCAAGAGCACGGCGGCGCGGCGCAGGTGGAAAGCGAGCCCGGCAAGGGAACGGTTTTCGTGATACGGCTTCCCGCCTCCGTATGATCCCATCCTTCAGCGCTTTTCGCGACGTCCTCGACAACGGCCTGCGCGTGGTCACCGTGGAAGTGCCGCATCTGCATTCCGCGGTGCTCGCACTCTATGTGCGCGCGGGCAGCCGTTACGAGACGGTCAGCAACAACGGCATCTCCCACTTTCTCGAGCACATGTATTTTCGCGGATCGCAGGGCTACCCCGACGGCCGCGCCATGAACGCGCTGGTGGAAGACGCCGGCGGTTCGCTCAACGGCGTGACCACGCGCGATCACGGCTACTACTACACGCCGCTTCACCCGCAGCGTTTGGAGGTGGGCACCTGTGTGCTCGGCGATGTGTTGTCGCGGCCGCTCTTGAAGGAAATTCATCTCGAGCGCGAAGTGATCCTCGAGGAGATTCTCGACGAAGTGGACGACGAAGGCCGCGACATCGACGTCGACAACCTGTCCAAACGCGCCACGTTTGGCGACCATCCTCTAGGCTTCAAGATTGGCGGCACGCGCGAGAGCGTGAGCGCGCTAACCACCGAACAGCTGCGCGCACATCACGAGCGAATCTACCGCGCGTCGAACATGGTACTCGCCGCCGCAGGTCCAGTTCGGCGAGACGACGTGTTGCGTCTCGCTCAGCGGGACTTTGCGGGACTGCTACAGGGCGGCGCGTTGCAAAAGGTGATACCCCCTCCGGCGCCGCCGCTCGGTCCACGTTTTCTCCACGTGCGCCACGACGAGAGCCAAGTCGAGGTGCGGCTAAGTTTTCCCTCGGTGGTGGAAACCGATCCCACTTTTCCCGCGACGCTCATTGCGCGGCGGCTCCTCGACGACGGTCTCTCCTCGCGCTTGCAAGTGGAGATCGTCGATCGTCGCGGCCTCGCGTACAGCGTGCACGGCGGCCTCGATACGTTCGACGACGCCGCGCTGTTCGAACTCGATGCCGCCACCGCGCCGCCCAAAGTGCCCGCGCTGCTCGAACAACTTTTGCGCGTGATTGGCGAGCTTGCGCACACCACGCCACCCGAAGACGAAGTCGCGCGCGTGAAGGCGCGTTACCGCATGGGGCTGGAGTTTTCGCTCGATTCCGCCGGCGACATGGCCGGCTGGTTCGGCGGAACGGAGCTGTTTCGCCCGCCGGAAAGTTTCGAAGAGCGCCTGGCCCGCATCGAACGCGTGACGGCGGAGGAAGTGCGCGCGGCCGCCGCAGCGACGTTTCGGCGATCGCAACTGTTGTGCGTCTGCGTTGGGAAGCTGGACGCCAAACTGCGCAAAGCCGCGCGGGACCTGGCCGAGCGAGCCAGCGATCTGCCTGTATGACAACCGATCACACCGGATGGCGTGACGTACCCGCCGAGCTTTCGCCGGCGGATCGTTACCAGCGCTTCGCGTTGCACATGCAGACCGCGAAGGTGCAGATCACCTATGTGATCATCGCGCTCTGCGTGGCGGCCTTTGCGGCAGAAATGGCGCTGGGCGGCGCCGACGACGGACGCGTGCTCTTCTCACTCGGCGCCAGCATGCCCAAGCTCTATCCGCGCGAGTTGTGGCGGCTGGGCGCAGCGATGTTTCTCCACGGCGGCCTGGCGCACATCGCGCTCAACATGTACTCGCTCTACGCCGTCGGCCCGTTCGTGGAAAAGGCCTTCGGCCGCGCCGCCTTTGCAGGACTCTATGCCGCCAGCGGCCTCGCCGGATTTGCGCTCTCCGCGCGCCTCGGCGGCCAGATGTCGGTCGGCGCCTCGGGTGCAATCTTCGGCTGCTTCGCGGCGATGCCGGCCGCCTTTTGGCGCCTGCGCAGCGAAGTCCCGCGCCAACTTTTCGGCCGCGTGATGCAGAGCGCCGCGCTCACCATCGGCATCAACGTCGCTTACGGACTTTCCAATCCGCGCATCGACAACTGGGGACATCTTGGCGGCATGCTGTGCGGAGCCGCGCTGGGCCTAGTTTTTCCGATCGAAGCGCGCGGCGATCGCATGCCGGGAGCGATGAAAATAGTGGTGCTGATTCCGGCGATGGCGACGGTGGTCGCGCTGCTGCTAGCGGCTATGCGTGTGCATACCTAAAACGTCATCCCCAACAGCACGAACCCGCCGCCACCGATGAGCGCCACTGCTCCCACTCCAGCGATCCACCCATTTCGCTGCGCCTCTTTCGCGACGTTTCGATTCGTTTGCGCCAATCCGGAAACCGACTCGTTCGCCCCCGCGGCCTTAATCGCAGCATTGGCCGACACAAACTCGTAAGCGGCAAGACCCAACAACGCAGCACCGGTCAGCGTCATCGCGCCTCCGACCAACCGATGTGCTCGACCCGCTCGCGCTGGTACGACGACCATGATCGGCTCGTCGAGTGGAGATGCCACCGCAGCGGCGGGCGCTGGAGCAGCTGGCGACGGGACAAAATTTGTCGCTGGCGCTTCGACCACCACCGCCGCAACCTCAGCTGGTCTTTTCTCAACCGCGGCGCGCGCATCCACTAAGTATCGCCGTACCTCTTCCACATTCGCCGCATTGGGCTCCGCGCGCAAAAACGCCTCGTAATTTTTCGCGGCCTTCTCCGGCAACGCGGCCAATCGGTAACACTGCGCCATATTGAAGAGCAGCCCCGCGACCGGTCTCTGCGCATACACCGCCTCATATTCGCTGGCGGCAAGCTCAAATTGGCCCGCCTCGAAATGCGCGCGCGCCTGCGCCACCAGTGCTTTTGCCACCGCGCTCGATTCCGACGCACGCGTAGGCACGGCCGCGAGCAGTCCAAACGCCAAAGCAAAGGCCCGCATGAATCGATTATGGCAAAACCCGAAGCTGCATTAAACTGCCCAGATGCGCGACTTCGTCTATCGCGTCGTGGGCCGCATGCGCGCCGAGGGTCGTCCACTCTCGCGCAATCGCCATTTCCATACTTTCCAATATCCGGAAACGCGCCGCGCGCTGCGCATCGATCAGCGTTTGCGATCGCTCGAAGCCGACCTGCTCCACCGCAAAGGCACCATTCGCGTGGAGGCGCAATGGCTCCCGAACGGCGAGGTTGAAGTCACCGTTCGGATCCCCGGCATCCGCTCCGTGCGTGTGTCGCGCCTGGCCCCCGAGGAGCTCGAGCTCCTGATGATGCAGGACGACGTGCGAGCGGCCCTCGCCCCGGCACTCGTCAAATGACCCGCCGCGCCTTGATTCACGGCCCGACCCACGTTAGCTTTGACAATTAGGTGCTGTACTGGTCGCATTACGCGGCCGCTTGCGAAAGGAAGAAGTTGAAATGGCGACAGGAACCGTGAAGTGGTTCAACGATGCGAAGGGCTACGGATTCATTACCCCGGACGGCGGCGGCAAGGACGTATTTGTCCACCACACTGCCATCCAGGAGCAGGGCTTCCGCAGCCTCGCAGAGGGCCAGAAGGTCGAATATGAGGTGACCGAAGGTCCCAAAGGTCCGCAGGCGGCAAACGTGCGTAAGGCTTAGACAGGCGAACCTACCGAAAATCCGAAGGGCCTCGGAAGCGATTCCGGGGCCCTTTTTTCGTCTGGGTTGGCTAACCCTCGATGGCTTCCACATTCGCGCGCGGCACAATCGCTTTTCCGCCCTCATCGAACGTCACTTCCATCACACGCACCATCGTCTCCGATTCCATCTTCGCGAGCTCGGACGGTAGTGCCGTCACGCGGCCAAGCTTTCCGAAATAAGGAAAGCGAATGCAGCGCACTGGCGCGCCGACTTCCAGTCCGACCAGTGGCGCTTCGTGATGCCCCTCCGCGCTCACGCCCTCCAGCGGCACAATGATCTCCGGCCGAATCACGCCCGCGCGAATTTGCGTGGCGCCGTTGATCGAAGCGATGCGTCCTTCGTTTTGTGCGAGCAAATCGAACGTGCGCTGCGCCATGGCGATGCGGCCGAAGCCCTCGGTTACTACAAGCGTAGTACCGAGCTTCTCGCCGCCGGTAATCGCCACGCCAAGGTCTTTTCCGAGCAGCTCTTTGATGTCGTTGTAGTCAAAGCCGCCGACCACGAGTCCTCTGGCGCCGACCGCGATCGCTTTTTTCAAGAGTGAAAGTGGCGCGAACGATCCGGCGATGAGCACTTTGCCGCGGCACGATTCGTCGATGGCCGATTCCGCAACGATGGCGTCGGGACGCTCAGCGATGCGACGCAGCGGTCCGTGCGCTTCGCCGGACAGTCCGAAAATTCCCTGCACGAACGTCGCGACGGTCTGCACGACCACGCCTTCGCGCTCGAGAATTTCAGCCACCGTACCGTCGACGTAGGCCTGCACCGTGACGGGAATCGGGTTCTCGCGCAGCATCACTTGCCCGGTGATGTGCGAGATGTTGTCGACGGTGCCGTCGATCGGCGCCTGATACTGGCCTTTGAAAAAACCGAACATGCCTTTCGTTTCGGCGATCACTTCGCCCTTGGTGATCGCATCGCTCGGCTTTTTCATCATCGCCGTCGGCACTTCATCCGGCATGACACCCAGCGCGTTGGCGATGTTCGCGGGATAAACTTTTCCGGGCAGATCGGTGCGCGCGACGATATCGGTAGCGCCAACGCGCTGGCCCACTTTCACGAGCACCTGACCAAAGATCGGCAAGCGCCGCGTCTTCTTCACCACGGTCCGCGCAGTGACTTTCAAACCCGGCGTATAGACGTTGGCCATTAGCGCGCCTCTCCGTAAACGTTCAGCGCCGCATTCCACGCGGTGAGTCGCCGCACCCGCTCTCCGGCTTCGCTCGGCATCACCAGCGGACGGCCGCGGCCATCGAACACGATTCCCGTCACGCCACCGTTCATCTCGGTCTCCACCGGCACACCCGCGCCATTGCCGACGTCGTAGCGTTTACTTGGCGTCAGAATCGCGCGCGTCTTTTTTCCCTCCACGTACGGCACTTCCACGAGCAGCACCTCGCCGACCTTGAGCGCCACGTCTTTGCGCGTACCGTCCGGCAACGTCAGCGACGCGCGCAGAATTTCTTCGCCAACTTTTTCTTTCCCCTTGGCGAGCACCGGCGCCAGGCAGGTGCCGAGACGAATCAGACAATCCTTGTCGAACACTTCGGTTGCCGCCGCTTCGTGCACCGTCGAAAGCACACCGAGGTGCGGCATCATGAAAATCGAATCGACCACCAGCTCCGTCACGCCCTCCGGCGCAAACGCATCGATGAGCATCATCATCGACTGCGATCGCCGCGGCGCGTGCGACAAGACGCCACCCGACCCAACGATCATCGACAGCTCCATCATGTTCACGAGCGTGTCGGAAGCGCTCTGCGCAAAGGCATCGGAAATCGTGCGCTCCTTCTGCACGCCCTTGAGCGAAACCGCGAAGGCTTTGTGCTGCACAAACGCCAGCCGCAACGCTTCGCGGCTGATGGCCTGCTCGATTTGCAGCTCCCGAAAGCCCTGCGGAATCGTGGTCGGCCGAATCATTTTGTTGCCGATGCGGTTGCGCAGCTCAGCCTGATCGATGTCGAACGGAACCCAGCGCAGAATGTTGTCGAGACCCGCTTCGGCCAGCACGTTCGATACTGAATAGCTCATGCCCAGATTGGCCGAGACCGTGCGGTTGAAACTCTTCCGCGCACCGAACACACTAAAAACGTCCGTCGTCGCGCCGCCGATGTCGACGCCCACCACCGAAATGTTTTGCCGCTTGGCGATGCTCTGAATGATGAGCCCCACCGCGCCGGGCGTGGGCATGATCGGCGCATCGGTCCAGGAAATTAATTTTTTGTAACCGGGCGCCTGCTGCATCACGTGCTCGAGAAAAAGATCGTGAATGGCATCGCGCGCGGGGCCGAGATTTTCCTGCTCCAACACCGGCCGCAAGTTGGGCACCGTTTGCAAACTCACTTTGTCGGCGAGAATTTTCTGCACTTCGCCGGCAGCTTCTTTGTTGCCCGCGTAGATGACCGGCAAATTAAATCCGATGCCGAGCCGCGGCTTCGGATTGGCCGCCGAGAGCAACTCCGCAAGCGCCACCACGTGAGACACGGTGCCGCCATCCACGCCCCCCGAGAGAAGAATCATGTCCGGCCGCAACTGGCGGATGCGTTCGATCTTTTCGTGCGCCAGTCGCTCGTCATTCGAGGCAAGCGTGTCCATCACAATGGCGCCCGCTGACAACGATGCGCGCGCGGCACTCTCGGCGGACATGCTCTTCACCACACCGGTGACAACCATCTGCAAACCGCCACCCGCCGAGCTGGTGGAAATGTAGATGTCGGCGCCGACCTCACCGATTTGCGGCGTGATCATTTTTTCGCCCGAGAGAAATTTTCGCCCGCGGAGTTCTTCGACTTCGGCGATGGCGTTCAGCACGCCGCGCGTGACGTCTTCGAACGGCGCTTCAACGGTGGTGGGCGCCTCGCCGCGCGTGACCAAGCGAAATTCGCCGGCGTCATTTTTTTCGATCAGGATCGCCTTGGTGGTGGTCGATCCGCAGTCGGTGGCGAGAATGGATCGAATGGACGAAAAATCGCGCGTCGGCGCGGACGCCGCATGGTCAGACATGGCGCGGACGCTAGGCCTTGGTGCGAGAGGGCGTCAAGCGAAGTTGCCGAGGAGCCGAACCTGATGCTGCACCTTCATCCAAATCAGGACAAAGTGCCGCCGCCCGAGTCGGAGCAGGTCGCTAAACCGCGCCACGCGGGTTACAAGTAGTGCTTGACTTCCTTTTCCAAGCGGCTCTCTCACATCGTCACGCGGGCCGATCTGGCCACACTGCTCTGCCCGACGTACGCGACCGCGCTCAACGTCGACGATGAAGATGCGCATGAACGTCTGACCCGAGCGCTGGAGAGCGCCGAGTTGCAGAACGAGCTCTACGAATCGCTCGAGCTGGCGCTGCACGAAGCACAAGGGCCGCGGACGGACGGCGATGCGCTGCTCGACAAACTTTCTAAATCGGTCCAAGCGCGGCGCGGTCGCGTGAAACCGGCTGCTGCAACACCCGCGCTCTCCGCGGTGCTGGTGCGCGTCAACCTCGAAATCGGTCTCGCGCCCGAAACGCTTTGGAACACGCTGTCGAGCGAAAAGGGCCGCGCCATGTACGACGCGGGTTTGCACGCGCTCGCTGTTCATCTCGTCAAGGAGCTGCTTCGCCAATGAAGTTTTCTGACCTCGGACTTTCCCAACACGCGCTCAAAGCCGTGTCGGACGCCGGCTACATCACGCCTACTCCGATTCAAGCCAAAGCGATTCCGCCCGCGCTTCAGGGAAAAGACGTCATCGGCTGCGCGGCCACCGGCACCGGCAAGACTGCCGCCTTCGTGCTTCCGATCGTCGAAAGGCTCGCCGGAAAGTTCGGAACACGCGCGCTGGTGCTCGCCCCGACGCGCGAGCTTGCGTTGCAGATCGGCGAAGAGTTGGCGCGCTTCGGCGCCAGCCGCAGCGTGCGCGGCGCCACCATTATCGGCGGCATTTCCATGAGAGGTCAGCTGAATGCATTGCGCGCGCGGCCCACCGTGATCATCGCCACGCCGGGACGGCTCATCGACCACATGGGACAAGGCACCGCGCGGGTTGATGGCATCGAAGTGCTCGTGCTCGACGAAGCCGACCGCATGCTCGACATGGGGTTCAAGCCGCAGCTCGATCGCATTCTGGCGAAGCTGCCCAAGACGCGGCAGACCATGCTCTTCTCCGCCACCATGGCCGGCGAAGTAGCGGCCTTCGCGCGCACGCATTTGCGCGATCCGGTTCGCGTGGAAGTGACACCGAGCGGCACCACCGCGACGCGCGCGACCCAGCAGGTTTTCCTCGCCACGCAAAATGAAAAGTCCGCGCTGCTCCTCGCGCTGCTCGAGAATGATGCCGACTCCACGCTGGTCTTCACGCGCACCAAGCGCCGCGCGGATCGCCTCGCCAAATCGCTGGAGCGATGTGGTCACAAGGTCGCGCGCATTCACGCGGATCGTTCGCAAGCACAGCGGCGCCAAGCACTCGACGGTTTCAAATCGGGTTCGTATCGCGTGCTTGTCGCCACCGACATCGCCGCGCGCGGAATCGATGTGGCGGACATCGGGCACGTGGTGAACTTCGATCTGCCGCATGTGGCCGAAGACTACGTCCATCGCATCGGCCGCACCGCGCGCGCTTCGGCGAGCGGTCGCGCCACCAGCTTCGTCGCCGCGGAAGAGTTGCCGCTGCTCAAAGGCATCGAGCGGCTCACGCGCAACAACATCAAGCGATCGCCGATTCCGCGTGACTCGGCTGTCTTCATCGCGGAGCTGGCGCGCGCCGCGACGACGAAAAAGAATTCCCCTCCCCCCTCGCGGGGGAGGGTTAGGGTGGGGGGACCGAAACCAAGGTAACGTCACCCCCACCCTGACCCACCTCCGTCATGGGGGAGGGGAATTCTTGGACAGGAAATCTCATGTCCCCTCCCCGCACCGCCGCCGCGCTCGTCTCCGCCGCACTCTTCGCGATCTACCTCGCCATGCTCGCGCCCTCGGTCGCGCCCGGCGATTCCGGCGAGCTCGTCGCTGTCGGCTGTTCGTTAGGCGTGGCGCACCCGCCGGGCTATCCGCTCTTCACGTTGCTCACCGCCGCGGCGACACGCGTTCCGGTTTTTAACGAACCCGCTGCGCGCGCCAACGCACTCTCCGCGCTGCTGCAAGCACTCACCTGCGGCGTCCTCCTCCTTGCCGTTCACGCCTTCACGGAAAACCTCCCCGCCGGCATCGCCGCCGCACTGGCACTCGGAACCTCGCGCACGTTTTGGCTCTACGGACTGCAGGCTGAAGTTTTTCCGCTCAATAATCTTTTCGCAGCGATTCTCCTCTGGCTCGCGGTGCGTTTGGCGACGCACCACCGATCACAACCACCCCAGCGATCGTTTTTCGCGGCGATCTTTTTTCTCGCCAGCCTCGGAACCATCACCCACCACACCACGCTCGTGATCGTCGCTCTACCCGTCTGCATCGCGCTCACTTGGCAATCCCGAAAGTGCACCTGGAGCCCAGCGACAAAATCACGAACGGTCTACGCCGCAAGCGCCGCGCTTCTACTCGGCCTTCTGCCACTCGCTTATTTGCCGATCGCCGCGCGCACCAATCCCATTCTCAACTGGGACGATCCGCGCGATCTCGGCAGCCTCCAACGACTTCTCTCGCGCGAAGACTACGGTTCCACGCACCTCGTTCCCGAGGAGACGGTGCAAAATCTCGTCGAGGCACACGGCGAATCGGTGCGGCCTGGCTCGTTCGATAATTTTCGGCGGCTCTTTGCCGAGCTGCCGCGAAACTTTTTCTGGATCACGCCGGTGCTGATGTTGCTCGGCGCATTCGCGCTGATTCGGAAGCGATCGCTGCTCACCGGAATCTTCGCTGGCATCTTCGCGTTGATCGCCCTCTTCTATGCGCGCGTCAACATGCCGCAGCTCGACATCTACCTCGGCGTCGCCGATCGGTTTCGTCTGCTTCCCGATGTCTGCTTTTCGTTCCTCGCTGGAATTGGTTTTGCACGGATCGCCGATCGACTTCCCCGCAAGCGCTGGGCTGCTCCAGGACTCATCGCGCTGATGTTGACACCCGCCGCGCTCAGCAACGCCAGCGCGGTCAATCAACGCGGAAACACGTTCACCGCCGATTTTGGAAAAAACGTTTTGGCTTCGCTTCCCGATTACGCGCTGCTCTTTTCCGCCGGCGATCAGATTCACAACGCGCTCTACTACCGCACGCTCTGCTTGCACGAACGACCCGACGTCACGCTCGTCGACATCAACAAGCTGTCGTTCGCGTGGCACCTGCCGGCCTTCCGCCGCGCGGTGCCCGACGTTCACTTCGCCCCCGACATGGTGAAGCACGTAGGCACGGATCCCGCCTCGTGGAACATCGAATGGGTGCGGCGCAACCTCGATCGTCGTCCGGTCTTTTTCTACAACCCGGGTTCCGACACATCGTACGCAACAACGTACGCTTCCGTTCCGTGGGGACTCGTCTCGCGCGTCTTCCCAAAAGCTCAGACGCCCTCACTCGACGATCAGCTCGTCGCTGAAGAAGCGATTTTCGCACGCATGGATTTGCGGTCGCTGAACGATCCCCTCGAGGCCCGATCGATCGAGCGAGACACGCTGCACGGTTACGTTCCATTCCTCGGCCGCCTCGCATTCTTGCGCGAAATGGCCGGACGCACGCACGACGCCGAAGAAGCCTTGGCGCTGGCGCAGCGAATCGCCGATCCGCCAACGCTGGCCAACCTCTGGGCTCAGAACGCGGCGGATCTCGTTTCGACCGCGTCATCCCGCACCCGCCAAGACGCGCTGGTCCTCTACCGCCGCGCGGAAACGCTCTACCTGCGCGCACTCGCCGCCGACAACGCCCATTTTTCTTCACTTATCAATTTATCAAGTCTGTACCGAGACGTTCCCGAGCTCGGCCACGGTGGCGAAGCGCTGGATCTTCTCGAACGCGCCGTGCGTACACGCCCTTTTGAGTTGACTCACCTCAAGGCGCTCTCCGACGAAGCCGAAGCGCGAACCGATGTCGCGCTTCAACGTCGTGCCCGCGTCTACGGGAAGAAGGCGATCGAAGTTTACGAATTACGTCTCGCCGTCGCCCCGCCTGACAACGAACCCGCGCTGTCGCGGCAAATCGAGGCCCTACGCGGTTTTCTGGCGTCACCGATCGTCGAGCGACGGTAGGACCTAAGGCGTTTTGACTCCGCGAACGCTTCGACAACAATGCGCCACATGATTCACGACACCCGATCGCCGGCCGCAATCCTCTTCGATCTCGACGGCGTCCTCGTCCACAGCTCCGAGGCCTGGTTCCTTCTTGCCGAGGAAGTCGGACGCCGCTTTCGCGGACGCGCCATTTCCCGCGAGGAGTTTGCGCCGACCTTCGGACAAGGAACCGCGGCGGACATTCGCGCTTTCGGTCTGACGTGCACGCGCACTGAGCTCGACGCCTTCTACATCGAGCATTTTCGCGATCACACGCGCGCCGTTCGCGTTGATCCCCAAAGCGCGCCGCTGCTCGCAGAACTGCACGCACGCCAGAAGAAAGTGGCCATCGTCACCAACACCGTCTCGCCGTTGGCGGCCGAGATCTTGCGCGCAGCCAAGCTGGACGCGGCTTTCCCGGTGGTCGCTTGCGCCGATCAAGTCGCGAACGCGAAGCCAGCGCCCGATCTCGTTTTGCACGCACTCGCCCAATTGGACGTGCCGGCGAACCGCGCCATCATGATCGGCGACTCTCGTTTCGATCGCATGGCGTCTCAGGGAGCAGGCGTTCGCTTCGTCGGTCTGAAGCAGGACGGCGATGACCGAATCGAAACACTTTCTCAGTTGCTCAATTTGATCTGACCATTGCGCTGTTAAATTCGCGGTGTGACGGAAGCGAACAAAAAACCGCTCGATGCCGTGCTGGTCAAAGCCAGCATCGAAATGCTGGAAGCGATCGCGGCTGATCGCGCGCTGATTGCGCCGCTCGATCCCGACACGCGCCGCGCGTTGCTGATCGCGGCTGGGCTGGTTTCGCGCCCGGAGCGGGTGGACCAAGTTCGCTTGGCGAAGGCTTTGCGGCGCGCGAATCGGCAAGAGCAAAAGGCCCACGATGCCGCCGTGATTGCCACCACCGCGCTGCGCTCCGGGCGCCGCAACTCGCTGCCAGCGCTTCCCGAGCCCTCCGCGCCAAAGCGCAAACTGATCGAGCCGCGCGACTGCTACATCTGCAAAGCCGCCTTCGACGAGGTGCATTTTTTCTACGATTCGATGTGTCCGCCGTGCGCCGCGCTGAATTTCAAGAAACGTTCGCAGACCGCTCCGCTCGAGGGCCGCGTGGCTCTCGTTACCGGCGCACGCATCAAGATTGGCTTGCACGTTTCACTCATGCTGCTTCGCGCCGGCGCGCGCGTGATCGCCACGACTCGATTTCCGCACGACGCCGCGCGACGATTCGCAGGCGAACCGGACTTCGAAACGTGGCGTCACCGCTTGCAAGTGCACGGCCTCGATCTGCGCCACCTTCCCTCGGTGGAAAAATTCGCGCAGCAGGTCAGCGAGACGGAAACGCACCTCGACATCCTCATCAACAACGCCGCGCAGACCGTGCGGCGACCAGCCGATTTCTACGAGCACCTGCGCGCCATCGAAACGACCGCCACGTCCCAACTTCCCGCACCCCTGCAATCGTTGCTTGGCGCGCACGCCGCGTGGACGCACACGCTCGCGGATCCCGCGAAGCCCGATGAGCTTGCCTTGTGGCGACAAGTCTCTGCGCGAGATGCGCACTTTCCGCTCGGCGCAGTGGACAGCGACGGCCAGCAGATCGATCTGCGCCCGATGAACAGCTGGCGATTGACGCTCGCCGATGTGCCCACGCCCGAGCTCGTTGAAGTGCATCTGGTGAACGCCATCGCGCCATTCATTTTGTGCAGAGGCCTGAAGCCCGCGCTGCTTCGATCTCCCCGAAGTGACCGGCACATCGTCAACGTCTCCGCGATGGAAGCGCAATTCGCGCGCAACACCAAGACCGACAAACATCCGCACACCAACATGGCCAAGGCCGCGCTCAACATGCTCACGCGCACCAGCGCCGCGGACTACGCGCAGAACGGCATCTTCATGAACAGTGTCGACACCGGTTGGATCACGGATGAAGACCCGATGCACCACGTGGCGCGCAAGCAGCGCGTGCACAATTTCGAACCGCCGCTCGACGCCGTCGACGGCGCCGCGCGAATTCTCGATCCGGTTTTTTCGGGAATCAATTCCGGTGAGCACGCCTTCGGAAATTTTTACAAAGATTACCGCCCCGTCGGCTGGTAACGCTTCGCGCGCTCGCCCGTAGTTAAAGATGCGAACCACAGCGGAGTGTCTAACTTTCGCTGCAACCCCCAGAGGAGAAACTTCATGAAAACGAAATCCACTTTCGCAACACTGGCCACCGGCGCACTTCTGTTCGGCGCTTGTGGCGGCGGCACGACAAGCAGCACCACCTCCGGCGATGAATACGCCGATGCCGCACCGACATCCGAGACAATGGCGCTCGACATGGACACGAGCGACACTGTCGACACACAAGCCCTCGGGGCCAACGATTGCCATCCGCATCTTTTTCAGCGCACGCGCGAAGCGATCAAGATGCTCAACCACCACGTCCTCAAGGTCTTTGCGCGGCTCGATCGCTTTGTCGATAAACGTCCGGACGCGACGACCACGAACTCGCACACGTGGGTCCGCACCACCAACAACCTCACCTACAAAGCTGTTCTCACGAAGAGCGGTGATCAGTTCACGTTGGAGTTCGACGTAAAAGCAGCCACGGCCGCGGACACCTCGTTCGTTCAATTCGCTTCCGGAACATTCACGCGCATTGCCGGCCAAACACACGCGGGGAACGGAACGATCAACCTCGACCTCACCGCGCTGGGCACGGTGGTGACGAACGAAAAAGCGAAGGGCCAAATCGCTGAGATCTTCGAGGTGAACAGCCTCAAGAAAAAGATCCAAATCACGCTCACCAACTTCGTTCCAGATAGCGACAAGTCAGCGGCACCGCGCAATGGCAATTACGTCTTCGCGCGTACCAAGGGCGCCGGCGGCAGCTTCAAGTTCGAGAAGACGATGGACCTGCTGTGCCCCGCCAACCCAACGCATCAGCTCGCCACCGTGCAGATCGTCGCTCGCTGGGCGGCCTCCGCCAATGGGCGAATCGGACGAACCGATGCGCTGGCCACCGGTGGACAGATTACGGCCGGCAACAAATTCATCGGCGTGACCTGCTCGTCGATCGACAAGGCGGACGCGAGTGCGGAGGGGTACTGGATGATGAAGTTGGAGGATTCGGCGGGCGCTACGGTGCACGGTAGCGACGCGGCAGATACATCCGGCGCGGCGGCTTGCGATGTCTCGTTGTTCGGGCCGGTGCCATCCGTGTCCAGCAACAGCAGCGACTACGACTTTTCCGCGGTGAACTTCACGGATGCCTCGGTGGTGGCGTACCCCGGGCAGTAGCCGCAATTCGTGCAGGACCACCAACGCCGCTCGGTCGCACCGATAGCGTTTGTATTTCAACCGATAGCGTTTGTATTCGGCGCCGTTTCCAACCGCACCATTGGCCGCGCGGACAGAATCCAGAATCGCGCGAACAGGCTCACCGCAACGACGGTAAGCCCCGCGGAGAGCCCCCACCACAAGCCACAGACGCCACGCGAGCAGGTGAAGCCGAGAAACATGGCAATGGGCAGTCCGATCAAATAGTGCCCAGCCAGGTTGACGAAAAAAGAGAACCGCGTGTCGCCGGTTCCGCGCAGGACGCCCGCGCCGACCGCCTGCACGCCGTCGGAAATTTGAAACGCCGCCGCAACGGCGAGCAGCGGAACCGCGGCGTCCAGCACCTCTGGGCGATCGGAAAAGAGCGCCGCGATCGGGCGAGGCATTAACCAAAAAAGGAGACCGCACGCCGCCATGCATGCCGCGCTTCCGGCGAACGCAACGAGCCCCGAGAACCGCGCAGCGGCGCTGTTCCCCGCGCCGATGGCCCAACCGACGCGCACCGAACCGGCGTTGCCCACGCCAACCGCGGCGCAAAAGGTGAAGCTCGCGATCGACAATGCCACCTGATGCGCCGCGATACTTTCGGGACCAAGGCGTCCGGCGAGAATACCAACCAGTGCGAAGACGCCCGTTTCCGCGGTGAGCTGCAACCCCGAGGGAAACCCGACACGAAAGGCTTGGCGCAGAATCGACCAGCGCGGTCTCCGCGACGGTGCTGCAGCAGGCACGCCACGTACGGCGATGGCGAGTAACGCAACCTGGATGAGGTTGCACAGGCTCGTGGCCAGTCCCGCCCCTGCCGCGCCCAGGGCGGGAATTCCACGCAATGGCCCTGTCCATGCGGGAAACTTCGCGCCACCGAAAACCAACAAAATATCAAGTCCTAAATTGCAGAGGTTCGCGACCACGGTCACCGTTACGAGCGGCGTCACGCGACCAACGGACTGCAAGTAGCCCCGCTGGGCCACGAAGACCAAGGTCGGCAGCAACCCCGGCAGACGCAACAGCAGGAACGCGCGCGCATCGGCGATCAGCGATGCGTCAATTCCCGCGATGGACAAAAGTTGCGGCGCCAGCGCGACGGGAATGGCGAGTGCGATGGCAGCCAGCAGCGCGAGCCAAAAGGCTTGCCACAAGAGCTCGCGCGCATGTTGCGTTTCACCGGCGCCGATGGCTTGCGAAACCAGCGGATCGAAGCCCATCACCAAGCCGATGCCGAGAACGGCGATGGCGAAAAAAAGTCCGTTGGCGAGTCCCACCGCGCCGAGCGGGCCAGTACCGAGATGACCAACGACCGCCGTGTCGATAAGCCCCATCAAGGCGAGCCCCGCCTGCGCCGTGGCGATTGGCGCCGCCAAGCGGGCTAGCGCTCGCAGCTCGGAAAAAATAGATGTGGCGGCGTACACGAGGGCTCTCGACTCCTTGCTGCATGCTACACGCGCGTGCTACCCGAATCACTTTCTGGGGAGAGGGACGAATGGCTCAAGACGTGATCCTCCGCCACGACTGGACGCAAGCCGAAGTGCTGGCGCTGCACGATCTTCCGCTGCTCGATCTGGTCTACCGCGCGCAGTCCGTGCACCGCGCCGCGTTCGGCGACAACGCCGTGCAACTCTGTTCGCTGCTTTCGATCAAGACCGGCGGCTGCCCCGAGGACTGCGCCTACTGCCCGCAAGCCGCGCGCTACCAGACCGGCGTCAAGGCCGAGCGACTGATGGCGACCGAGGAAGTTCTCGGCGAAGCGCAAAAAGCGCGCGCGGCCGGCGCAACGCGTTTTTGCATGGGCGCCGCATGGCGCGAAGTGAAAGACGGACCGCAATTCGACAGCGTGCTCGAGATGGTGCGCGGCGTGCGCGCGATGGGCATGGAGGCCTGCTGCACGTTGGGCATGCTCAGCGAAACGCAAGCGGCGCGACTCAAGGAAGCCGGGCTCACCGCCTACAACCACAACCTCGATACGTCGCCCGAGTTCTACGGCGAGATCATCACCACCCGCGTGTATAACGATCGAATACAAACGCTATCGAATGTACGCGCGGCTGGAATTTCGGTCTGCTCGGGCGGCATCATCGGCATGGGCGAGCGCGTGGCCGATCGCGTCGCTATGTTGCGAACGCTGGCCAACCAGCCTGAGCATCCGGAGTCGGTCCCCATCAACTGCCTGGTACGCGTTGAGGGGACGCCGCTCGCCACGCAAAAGCCGACCGAGTCGATCGACATGGTGCGCATGATCGCCACCGCGCGCCTGTTGATGCCGCGCTCGATGGTGCGACTCTCCGCGGGGCGAATGCAGATGAACCGCGAAGCGCAGCTGCTCTGCATGATGGCCGGCGCCAACTCGATCTTTTTCGGCGACAAGTTGCTCACCACCGACAACCCGCAATACGCCGAGGACATGGCGCTGCTCGAGCAGGCGGGTGTGCGAAAGCTCGAGCCGCGTCTGGGGCAATGAGCATCGCTACCGCGTGGGCCGCGGCGGATCTCGCCGCGCTGACGGCGAGCGGCTTGCGCCGGGAGTTGGAGCCGCTCGCTTCGCCGCAAGGTGCGGTCGTTCAGATCGGCAACGAACGGCTGACCAATTTTTCGTCCAACGACTATCTCGGTCTGGCGAACGATCCGCGGATCGCGCGCGCTGCACGCGAAGCAATCGATCGCTTTGGCGTTGGCGCGGGGGCGTCACGCCTCGTCGCCGGAGACTTCACGCCGCACCATGCGCTGGAAACCGCGCTCGCCGAATTTCAGCACACCGAAGCCGTGCGGCTCTTCAACAACGGATATTCGGTCAACAGCGGAAGCCTCGGGGCACTGGTCGGCGAAGACGATGCGATTTTTTCCGATGAGCGAAACCACGCGTCGCTAATCGACGGCTGCCGTCTCTCGCGAGCGCGGACGTTGGTCTATCCGCACAACGAT
>JAHFDP010000105.1 GCA_023248955.1 Deltaproteobacteria bacterium | reverse complement strand
CCGTCATGGCCGGGCTTGACCCGGCCATCCACGTGCATCGTGCTGGCATCCACCGCGTGGATGGCCGGGTCGGGGCCCGGCCATGACGGGAGCGAGATCGACGCAAATGAAAACCGCTCTAGTAGCCCCGAACGCGAGACCGCTGCGCTACTCCACTGTCACCGCGTGGTTATCGGACGAGGATCCAAACGTCGCCGTGATGGTGGAGCTTCCCCCGGCCACGCCCGTCACCGTTCCCGCCGCAACGGTAGCCACGTTTGTCATGCCAGAGGACCACGTAGCGAGCCGTGTGAAATCCCTGGGCGCTGGCGAGGCACAGCTTCCGCTTCCAGCCATCGCCGCCAAAGCGGTTAAGCCGAGGGTGGAGCCCACTTTCACAGTGTAGCTACTTGCGGAGACGGCGATGCTGCTCACCGATTCGGCGCTGCCACCCACGACATACGGGCTGACGCCGAGCGTCCCCGACGACGCCGAAGTGACGCCGGACACCTGCGCGGTTACCACGGTGGTGCCCGCGCCGACGATGTTGATGGATTTGTAGGTCTGGCTACCGACGACGATGAGGCTAGAGGGGGTAGCGACCAACCCGTAGGAAACGGAGAAGGTGGCCGAGCTGGTGACGTCCGCTTGGCTGCTGTCGTCGTAAGTGGCCGTGGCGGTGCACAGCACAGCGAATCCGAGTCCGCTCGGGAGGCAAGTGAGCGGGCCCAATTGGCCGGGCGGAATGCACGACACCGCCACGCTGGTGACAGCGGGCGCGTGCACGACAACTGGGGCGTAGCCCGACACTCCACTGACGACGGCACGAACGCGAGCGCCACCGCTGACGCCGCTAGTCGAGGAGAGACCGGTCACGAGGCCGCTCGGGGAGACAAAAAAGTTGGTGATGAGGCTTGGCGGCGCGCCCGAGTCGACGGCGGACCATTTGGATTCGCTGGTCATGTCGAGGTCGAGACCGCTCTGGTAGTGCGCGGTAGCGGTGAATTGCGCCGTGTCGCCGATATTCAGTGTCGGAGCGTTGGCGGGCGTTAGCGTCACGGAGGAGACCTGATCGCTGGCGATGGTCAAGCTCACGGCTTCCGACGTCACCGATCCAAATGTGGCGGTGAGCGTGGCTGGTCCAGCGGAAATGCCGCGCACCACGCCCCGCTTGCCCGTGTTGGTGACGGTGGCGACGCTGCTGGGCGCGGCGGTCCAAGTGGCCAGGTTGGTGAGATCCTGCGGCAGTCCGGAGGAGAAGGTGCCGATGACCGTGTAGCCAAAAACGCCGCCGACCGGGAGCATGGCGTGAACCGGCGAAATCGTGGCGGACTGAATCACCGCGTCGATCACCGTCACCGACAAGGGCGCGCTGATGACCTGACCGAGCGAGGCGCTCACCGAGGCCGTTGCTGGAAAAGGTCCAGCCGACGTCGCGGTGCCGCTGTTTGCGGTGAAGGAGAAGGCGCCCGATGGCGTGGCGCTGAAGGTGACACTGCTGGTGATGTCGCGCGGGCCGGTGGTGTAATTGCCGGTGGCCGTGAAGACCGCGCTGAGTCCCACGGGCACCGCTAACTTGGATGCGGTCACCGTGATGCTGTTCAACACCTCCGCAGAGATGGCGACGGTGGCGTCGGTGGAAAATCCCGCGTAGCTGGCGGTCACGGTGGCCGTGCCGACGGAGAAGAGCGAGACGAGACCGAATTCGTTCACGGAGACCGCGCCCGAGCTGTCGGCTTTCCAGGTGGCCGCGCTGGTCACATTTTCGGTCGACTTGTCCGCGAAGACGGCCACGGCGGTGAGCTGCTGGGTGAGACCCGCGGGCACGCCGCCCGACGACCCGGTCACCAGGAGTGCGGTCACGGGGTTGGTCACGACAAACGGACGCGACTCGGCTTTCGTAACTCCATTCAATGTATAGCTGGCGCTGATGTTGGCAAGGCCGGGCGCGACCGCAGTGACCAGACCGCCCGCGGAAACCGTGGCCGCCGCCGTGTCGCTGGCCCACGTTGCAGCGCTGGTGACGGTGACGGACGATCCGTCGGAGAGCGCGGCGCTCGCCACGAATTGCGTGGTGGCACCGACCGCGGCCGTCATGGCGGGTGCGCTCACGTCGAGATCGACCAGCGCCGCGGCGGTCACGGTCAGCACGACCGTCGCGCGACGCGTGATGCCGGCGTCGGTGAAGCTGGCCGTGACTTGCGCGGTGCCCGGCTTGATTCCCGTGACCAGGCCAGCCGCGGAAACGGTGGCGTTGGCGTCGACGGACCAAGTCACGCCGGTCAACGCGGGCGCGCTCGTTCCATCGGACCAACTCGTGATCGCGGCGAGCGCCAGCGACGATCCCGGCGCAACGAGGCCAGCCCCTCCGGTGATGGAAAGCGCGGTCAGCGTCTTCGTCACCGGCGGTGTGACCGCGGGGTTCGACGAGTTGCAAGCCAAGTTCGCAGACACGAGCACCACAACCAGAATCGCGTTTTTCAAGAAATCTCCTGAGTGTCGAAAATCAGATACGTCCTTTTGCATCGAGTTGGGGCCTTCAAGCAATTTTTTTGACCGTCTACTCGATCGATGGAGCGCGCTTGTCGCAAGTGGAGCACGCAGGCGCGTCTCGCGGGAGTGTCGCCTTTCGGATGAACCGCGCTGCGATGTCTGGCCTCGGCCCCATGGGCACACCAGCGCGCGAGGCGTACGGAGCCTCTGGCGTGGCGGACAACCGCTTCCGGCCGCGCCTCGGCGACGCGATGGTCGATGATCAACTCGCCGATGCGGACGATACGCCGACTTGCGGTGGCGACGCGTGCGCGGTGTCTCTTTGCGACAATCCGCAGAGCTGCTCGTCGTTGGACGATTCGCTCGCGGACGGGGATCCCGACCTCGCGCTAGTCGTCACTAGACGCAGCTTCCCGCGGACAGGTGGCCACGATGGTCGCTTCCGATATAACAAATATATTTCAATCGGCGCAGTCCTCGCATTCCGTGCAGTCCGAGGGGACGCGGTCGTCGACGGAGGACCAGCAGGTTACGTCGCTCATTCAGGAGGTCAGCCGGGTCACGCTTCATCAAATCGACATTCGAGAACGCTACTGGGAGAAGGCCGTTCGCACCGAAAGCGATGGCAGCCAGAAGGTGGTGCTCAAGACAAGGAGATCGACGCCTCGGGGTTCTTCCGTGATTGCGAGCGCGCGCCTCGTTGCGTTGCAAAGGAATTTCACGCGGTGTAAAGCCCGCACCAACTAGCCATGACGACCGTCGCCGCCACCCCGAGAAAAATCCGCGCCACTTTTCTGATCCTCGCCGCCGCCGCGCTTGGGGCAGCGATAGCCCTCGCGCACGCCCGCCTGGCGCCGCATTCAGGCTGCCACAGCCACGGCCTGCTCGTGCACTGCCACTAGACAAGCGCCATTCGCGTCCGCTCGATCGCCTCCACGAGCCGCGTAAGCGCGCGTGGACTCTCCCGCAAAAACAGCGACGGTTCGATCAATTCCAATTCCATGATCATCGGCGTCCCGTGCGCGTCGCGGCAGAGATCAAGCCGCCCGTAAAGCAGTCCCGCACCATGGCGCGCAAACACCCGAGCGGCCAGCTCGCGCTCGTCGGCGGCGATGGCCAGCGAACCCGACACACGCTCGTGACTTCCGATGAACCGCGGCGTTTTGCGGATGGCGTGTGTGAGCTCGCCGTCGATCCAAATCAGGGAGCGCTCGCCGTAGTCGTCCACCGAGTGCACGTAGGGCTGAAGCATGGCGTCGCGATCGGCTAGTAGCGCGCTGAGATGCATCTGGCCTTCGTGCGAATCGGAACGCGCGCGAACGGTGCGAAACGAGCCGGCAGAGACGGTCGGCTTGATGACCACGTCGTTCCAGTCACGCGCGACCTGCGCCAGCGTGGCCGTCGATCCGCGCGACAAAAAAACAGTCGGCACCACCGGAAATCCCGCCGCCGCGAGATCCGCGAGATAGCTCTTGTGGGAATTCCAAGCGACCACTTCCGGAGGATTGAAAAGCCGCCCTTCCCTGCCGGCGCGCGCCGCCCACGCCACGAACGCATCGCGCGACTGATAGTAGTTCCACGTCGAGCGAATCACCGAAAGTCCGCCGCGCCAATCCGCATCGGAATCGTCCCACGCGACCCATTCGGCGTCTGGCATGGCGGCGCTCAAGAGCGCGCGATCGGCATCAGGCTCGGGCAGCTTGCGGCAGGTCACCAATCGGATTCGCATTGGCCCCTATCGGTCGGTCATGCCCGTGCGAAAAAGTAACCTTTCATGCGGGGCAAAGTCGATATAAAGTAAATAGTTGTATATTCAACAAAGGGGACCGCATTGGAGACTATTGTGAGCCGCAAGTTCAGCGCGTTCATGCACGAGGTCGAAGAAGAGGCCCGGCGCGAAGGGCCGGCAGCCGTCGCCGACGGCCGAAGCATTCCGCGCGCACTTCCAACTCGCGCGTGAAATCGCCGAGCGTCGACTCGTCCTGGGGCTTACCCAACGCAAGCTGGCCGAGAAATCCGGGGTTCAGCAAAGCGAAATTAGCCGCATCGAACAAGGCAACGCCAATCCGACGTTTAAGACCATCCACGTGATTGCTCGTGCGCTGAAAGCGGAGTTGCATCTGGAGGTGGCGGGCGGAAAGAAGGCTCGGGGCGCGCGAGGAATTTCGACGCGGCGAACTGCCGCTGGTCACACTCGATTTGCCAGAACACGCAAACACTGAATTAGCCTGTTTCCGCCGTTCCCGACCGACGACTCGTTAATCTCCGCGATGGTTGGCATCGGCGTGAACGTCGTCGCACCAGCCCGGTCCTCGCCGGCCATTTCGCTAGACGACTCGACTTGGGGATTGAAGGCGATCACGTGCGGGTGCGTCTCTCCTGGGCGCACACCGAGTCGCTCCAGGTACGAACGAACGGCAAGTTTCCCGCGCCCACGGTGACCAAGGCTCGCGGCGCGCGCGAATACGTCTGGGATGCGCTCCATTCGGAGAGTCAAGACGAAGCCTGGGCCGAGGTCTCCGACTTTGCGGCATGGAGCGACGTCGTCCATTCGGGAGGAATGGCAAGCTCCGTCCGGGGGAAGCCGCTACGACACCGCTGCCACCGCGCTCAGAAGGGAAGCTCTCTGGCCACGTGCGAAGTCTCCGAGATGCCGAGGATCTCCGGGCGGCCGTCAACACGCTTGCACCAGTTCCGAGCGAAAAAACCGCTCAGCTTGCTGCATCTTTGCTGCAAGCTTTGCCGGAGAGCGGATCGGGCGCGAACTCAGCCGCGAAAAACACCAACGAATCCGCGAAAAATTCTTGGTGCGAGCTGAAGGAATTGAACCTTCGACCCCCACCGTGTCAAGGTGGTGCTCTACCTCTGAGCTAAGCTCGCAACGAGCGCGGAATTAGCATCCAGCGCCGACCCAAGTCAACGCGATTCAGGGAAGGTAGACGCGGCTCTCGCGATACCGGTCGAGCAGAACATTCGCGACCACTTTCAGCACCGCGGTCGCCGGTACCGCCACGAGTACGCCAGCGAATCCAAAGAGCTGCCCGAACGAGAGCACCGCGAGAATGACCGCCACTGGCGACAAGCCTACGCGTGTTCCCAAGAGGCGCGGAGTTAAGAAAACGGAATCGACCGTCACCACCGTGGCATAGATCAGCGCCACTTTGCCGAGCATCCAGGAATCGCCAAACGATAGCGCCAGCGCCGCCGCCAGCGCGACACCGACCACTGTTCCCAAATAGGGAACCAGGTTTCCGACGCCCGTCACC
>JAHFDP010000066.1:0-22500 GCA_023248955.1 Deltaproteobacteria bacterium | reverse complement strand
TTTTCTTAGGCTTGCTATTCAGTTTTCAGAGAACGAAGAAAATTTCAAACCTTCGGACCACTCTGTTACCCCGTTGGGCCGCAGAGCTTTCTTTTTGGGGTCCGACCCTTGAAGGGAGGCGCGTTCTACGCCAGGTCTAAATCGTTGTCAACTTTCACTTTAATGTTTTTTATAAGTCACTAATACAACTAATTATTTCTATATTTTTAAGCCAAGAGATTCATTGCTTTGAGATTGAGGACTCCTGCACGTGCCTGATCGGCGGCAACAATGGCTGAAAGAAGGTCAAAGGCCTGGTCAAGATCGTCATTAACTACCCAATATTCGTAACCGGCGGCAACGCAGAGCGCTATCTCTTGTTGGGCCATTTCGAGACGACGCTGGATCGACTTCTCGGAGTCAGTCTTTCTAGCGCGAAGACGGCGCTCTAGCTCGGCCAACGATGGCGGGAGAATCAGCGCTCGAACGGCATCGGGGCAGGCGCGCTTGATCGCGGAGCCACCTTGAACGTCGATGTCGAAGAGGGCGAGTGTCCCATTCCTACGCGCGTTGTCGACAACCGCCCGCGACGTGGCGTAGCGGGCCCCGTGCACCTCGGCCCATTCGAGGAACGCGCCCTCGGAAATCAGGCGATCGAACGTGCTGTCATCGACGAAATGGTAGTCGTGGCCATCGCGCTCTTGGCCTCGGGGCGCCCGGGTCGTCGTGCTGATCGAGTAAACCGCGCCTGGAGTTGCCTCGACGAGACGACGCGCGAGCGTGGTCTTACCGGCCCCAGAGGGTGCGCTAAGAATGAGAAGGAGTCCGCGGCCCATTCTACTCCACGTTCTGAACCTGCTCGCGAATCCGTTCGAGCTCGGCCTTCATGGTCACCACGCGAGTGGCGATGTCGAACGACTGGGACTTCGAACCGAGCGTGTTGATCTCCCGATTTAACTCTTGGGTGAGAAAATCCAGGCGACGGCCGATCGGACCATCGCCATCCAACTCGGCGCGAAACTGGGCCAGATGACTCGCCAGGCGCGTTAGCTCTTCCGCGATGTCGCTCTTCTCGGCGAAAATCGCCACTTCTTGAGCCAGGCGCCCGGCGTCCACCGTCGCGCCCTGGGCTAACTCCGTCACCCTTGAGGACAATCGATCGCGGTAGGCGGCGATGACCTTTGGGACGAAGGCTCGAACCTCGTCCGCGGCACTCTCGATCAAGCGAACCCGAAGCGCTAAATCGGCCTTGAGCGAGGAGCCCTCCCGAATGCGCATCGCCTCGAGCTCGACCAGTGCCGCACCAAGCGCTTGGGTGAGTGCCTGCGCTGCGGCTTGTGGGTCAGGCGGGCACGGTGCAACGCGCAACACACCCTCTATTTGTGCCAGGTCGGTGAGCTGAATTTCCTCGGGGAGCTTCAGCTCGCGCGCAAGGTGTCGGAGACCATCGACGTAGGCGCGAGCCAGGGGCAGGTCAAGCCGTGCCTCGACCGATCCGACTTCCGCCTCGCGGCGAACGCTCACTTCAATTGCACCTCGCGCAATCCTCGACTTCACCATCCGAACGACCTCGGCTTCGAAGGACGCGAGTTCGCGCGGCAGCCGTGCTTTCACTTCGCAAAACTTGTGATTGACCGAACGAACTTCGACGGCAATCACCTCGTCGGCGATACCGTGCCCCGCCCCAAAGCCTGTCATCGAACGGAGCATCTAAGCGTGGTACCGGGCCAGCGCGACGGTGATATTGTCCAGTCCACCGGCCGCATTGGCCGCCTCGACCAGATTTGCGCAAGCCTTATCGAGATTCGACTCCTTGCGCAGAACCTCGGCGATCTGATCGTCGGTCAGCATCGTGTTCACACCATCGCAGCAGACCATGCACACATCGCCATCTTCAAGGTCGCGGTGCTCCACGTCCACATCGACCCGCGGCGTCTGTCCGAGCGCGCGCGTGATGACGTTTCGGTTCACGTAATTGACCGCCTCTTCCGGGGTGAGCTGGCCCTTCTTGAGCATCTCGTTGACCAGCGAATGATCCTGCGTGACGGGCGTAATTTCGCCGCGGCGCCAGAGGTAACCACGACTATCGCCGAGCCAGGCGAAGTAGGCTCGCGCGCCCTGGATGGCGCAAACAACGGCCGTCGAGCCCATGTTGTGGCGCCCAATTTCCGCGTCGCCCGCTTCGATGATGCGCTGGTTGCAGTAGGAGATGCCGACCATCAATTTGTTGGTCATCTCGTCGTAATTTTTGTTGTAGCGAAACGGCCACGTGGCTTCGGCATCGCGGGCGCAGTGGTCGAAAAATGTCTTCAACGTCTCGATACCAATGCCGCTCGCCACTTCACCCGCCGCGTGACCGCCCATGCCATCAAAGACCGCCCACAAGTTGTGCTCGGGAGCGAGCAGCAACGCGTCTTCATTGTGACCGCGTTTGCGACCTACGTCGGTAGCGCCAGCGCTCTCTAGCGGCATGAGAATCGGTCCTCGGGATGGGACTTCTTACTTCTAGGTGAAGCGCATTTCCACGGTCGTGCCTAGTCTAACTCTACGATGGCTCGGCACCAGGGCAAAGACGAACTAAATGCTGAGCGCGCGACCGCCAAGCGATTGCCGCACAAACGGCCACCGGGGGCGCACCGACGACGCGTGATTTCTCGCTCCGCGCAAGGGCCCGCGCTCGCCAATCGGATCTGGGATGCTTCGATGGGACGGCTATTTGGGATCGCGCGCGCCGTTCTCGAAGTGCCCGATGCGCTTCTGCGGGTGCTGCGCGCGGGCCGGCACGCCTGATCTTCCCTTCCGAGGGCATCGACATCACCTTGACCTTTGAACGCGCTTTCGACGGGCACGCGAAGGAGTCGCAGAATGCCAGCAACGACCCAAAATGAAGCGCGCGTCGGCGGAAACGGACATGGGGATGCGGACGCGTTCCCTGCCTCTCTGCGACGCCGTGTCGAATTGGCGGATCGCCGCGTTCAGTCCTTCATTCGTGAGCAGCCGGTGGTTTGTCTAACCGCAGCCGCGGCGATCGGTTGGCTCCTCGGCAAGCTCGCTTCGCGGCGTTCGTGAAAGGAAGCCCATGGCGCACGAATCAGCAACACCGAACGACGTTCTTCGACAAGCGCAAACCGTGGGGCGTGAAGTGGTGGCCCTTCGAGAGACCGTCCGTGGCGCGGCCCGAACGATGTCGCACCGAATCGATGTCCGCGGCACTGTGAGCGCCCATCCCTACCGCGCCGTGGGAATTGCGATCGGCGTAGGTTACGTGTTGGGTGGCGGTCTCTTCTCGCGGCTCACCTCCCAGCTTTTGCGCCTCTCGGTGCGCGTGGCGGTCGCTCCGGCGATGCGCAACGAGTTGGCATCCTTGTTCCGGTCGAGTCACGAAGATGTTTTCGCAAACGTCCAGGCGGACGAGAGGAGCGTGCAATGACGACGTGGGGAATGAGAAATAATTTTCAGCGACAGGGGCGGCGGGCCATGAAGGCGATCGGGAATTTGTCGGACATCGACAGCGACGACGTGTTGGAGGCGATTGGCTTGCAGCGCCGGACGTCGGTCATGTCGGAAATCTGGTCCGCGGTTGGTTTTTTCGCGGCCGGAGCGCTGGTGGGCGCGGGCGTTGGGCTCTTCTTCGCGCCGAAGCCCGGCGAGCTGCTTCGCGAGGATGTGGTGCGACGGTTTGAGCGGACGAAGGCGAAAGTGCGCGAGAGCGCCGAGCGGATGTCGGAGCACGCGCCGACGATGTAGCGGGCTGACGCAATGGGAGCGACGCGTTCGTTTCGAGCGTCGCTCTTTCCGCTACGGACGTTCGCGTTTGCGGGTCATGCTGGCGAGCGTCTCGCGCGAGAAAATGGCCAGGTGCACGAGGAAGATCGCGAACCAGGCCATCGCAACCCAATGCACCCAGATGAACGCCGGCGAAAAACGGCGGTTCAAGGCCACGAGCACCATGAGGACAAAGAGCATGGCCACGGCATGCAGCGTGAGGTGCTGGCGATGGCGTTCGCGAAGGAGAAACCCGGGAGAAGGACGGCGCGGCATCGGCGGTCCTTAAAACTTCAACTTCAGGTGCAACGTGATTCCCGCTTCGACGGGAACGGTGCGACCAGCGGCGGTGGCGTAGACGACCGCGGGCTTCACCGTGGCGTTGCCGGCTTGCAGATAAGGGAGCAGCTCGACATTGGAATCGACGTCGAACGAAACGCTGGGCGTTAATTTCGGAAAAACCGTCTGCGTGGCGAGCTTCACATCGGGCAGGCCGGTCGCGGACAAGGTGAACGTCACGCTCGAGAGAAAGCTGAGATCGCCGTCGTCCTTCGCGGCGAGATGCGCGTTGGTGATGTGCGCGGACTGCACGTGCGACAGATCATTCCCGCTGCCGGAAAGCGCCGAACTGAAGGAATCGCCGAACGACGAAAATCCGTTGCCGAGCGCGATTGGCGTCAGCTGTTGTTGCGCGGGAAGGCTCGCGGTCGTGGTGACCGAAACGTCAACGCTGGTCAATTGGCTGCAGGAAACGCAGGCCAGCGCAAGGGCGAGCTCACGCGCGCGATTCGCAATTTTCAAGGAGCACCTCCCACAATTCGTCGAGTCCGATTCGGTCGCGCGCCGAGACGCCGAAGCAGTGTTCCGGCGCGATGTTCATGGTAGCGGCAATGCGTTCGATCTGCTGCTTCCTCCGCGTCACGCCCAAGCGATCGAGCTTCGTCGCCGCGACGATCACCGGTTTTCCACTCTGTGCGGCGAGCCATTCGAACATCTGCTGATCGCTCGGCTGCGGACCGATTTCACCATCCACGAGGAGCGCGATCACGCCCAACTCCGCGCGCTGGGTCAGGTAGGATTCGACCAACGGCCCGAACTGTTTCACCTCGGCAAAGCTGCCTTTGGCGTAACCGTAGCCGGGCAGATCGCACAGCGCGATCGGGCGCGCGGCGCGGCGGCCGTTGCGCGTTTTTTGCGCGATCTGCAGCGTGAAAAAATTGAGCAGCCGCGTGCGGCCCGGCGTGTTGGAGACGCGCGCCAAACCTTTGCGACCGGCCAGCGCATTGAGCAGCGACGACTTGCCCACGTTCGAGCGACCGCAGAATGCGATCTCGGGCGCGCTCGGCGGCGGCCACTCCGCGGACTTGGAAGCGCTCTTCACGAATGCGGCATCGAGGACGACGATCATGCTTCCACCGCTTTGGCGAGATTTTCGAAAACGCGATCGAACGAGGGCGCGTTGCGATGCGCGCCGCCGGCGATGGTCACGCGGCCCGCGTCGATGCGCGCCCAAACGCGTTGGTGCGTCTTGGCGAAGGCCACGAAGAGTCCGAGGAAGAGCAAAAAACAGCCGGTGTAGACAAGCGGCACGCCCGGATCGCGCGCCACTTGCAGACCGGTGGAATAGTTCGGTTCGATTTTTTCGAATTCGACGGCGTAGCGATCGATGCGATTCTTGGCATCGAATTCGGGGCGATTGGCGAAGACCCAGAACGTCGTTTTCTGAGCGCCCTCGGTGCGGACGATCTGCGCCGCCGGGCCCATCGCTTGAAAATCCGGCTCGTAGGCTTCGATGGAAAACTTCGCCGCGCCCTCGCCGAACGATTCGCCGGCCACCACGTTGAAGGATTTGCGGCCACCGCTGGACTTATCGACGAGGGCCACGCGCGCGCGGGCATGCTCGGCGTCTTCCTGATACGTCGCTTGATAAAATGACAAGCCGGCGTAGCGCAGCGGGTGATTGACCAAGATGGTCTGTTTGAGAATGAGCGACCGCGTATCGCTCGCGTTGGACGGCGCGTGGCCGCCGTCGAACATGCCGCCGCCGAGCACGGAGAGATCGCTTTCGAACGCGCGCGGCTCGCCGTTTTTAAATTTCTTCAAGCGAAAATCGTCGCAGCGTACCGTGAAGCCGAGCCGCTTTTTGAAGGTGCTCCCGTCGGAGGATTTGACGTTGACGAAGTCCAATTCGCCGCCACCTTGCGGCAGAACCATCGTTCCTTCGAAGCCGAGGAAACGGCCGATGAGTCCGCCGCCGAGAATGAGCAACAGCGCGGCGTGAACGATCCAAACACCGAAGCGCGCCCACCAGCCGCGCTCGGCGAAAAGGTAGGTCGTGCCGCCGTCGCGCTCGGTCCAGGCGGCGGAAAATCCTTCGGCGGCGATTTGCGTTTGCAATATTTTCAGCGTGGCTTCGACGGGCGCGGCGCTGGCCACGGTGCGTTTTTGCCGAATGCCGCGGAGGACGGCGTCGGTGAGTTTGCGCTCGGGATTGAGCACGGTGAGCGCGACGCGTGGCAGGCGCTCGAGGGTGCAGGCGATGAGGTTTAGCGCAATCAGCGCGAGCACCAGCGTGAACCACCAGGAATGAAAAAGATCGTAGAGCTGAAGCGCGCGATAGAGCTCGAGCTTCCAGGGCGTCGTGGCGTAGGCCCGTTCGATCACGATCAGCGGATCGTTTTGCGGATTGACGAAGGTGCCGGCGACCATGCCCAGCGCGAACAAGATGAGCAGCACCACGGTCAACCGCAGCGAGCAGAAGAAACGCCAGAAGCGCTCGAGGAGGTCGAGCCGCGGCGCCGCGGGAAGCGCCGCCCATTCGGAAACTTCAGCGGAGACGGCGAAGCTCATTTTTGTACCAGCGCATTAACGAGCCAGAGTGGAGAAACATTCTGCGCAGATTTTTTGCCGGCGCGACGTGCACGCTCCGCAGACCAGTGATCAATGAGCGGCAATTTTTCTGCGACATCGAATTTCTGCAGCGACGGAGAGCTGTCGGTGTGGCAAACCGCGCAGGTTTTGGAGTCAGGCGTGACGAGGCCGACCGCGCGCGCCAGCTCGGCATCGCGCATCACGTAACGGGGCGCATAAGCAGCGCCGGCGCCGTGACACGATTCGCAAGACACGCTCGCGTCCACGTTTGCGCTTGGAATGTGGCACTGCGCGCAGAGCGCGGATTTCGCTTGCACCGGCGTCAGCGAGGTACCCGATCGCGCATGCGCGGAGTGGCTCCAAGCCTCGTAAGCCTCGGCGTGGCAGCTCTTGCACGTCTCCGCGCCTAGTGTGCCGGCGGCCTGTGCGGCGGAGACGAGAAGAAATGTAGCGAGAAACGGCGCGCGCATGAACGCCGAGGAATAGGGGGATCGGACGGAGCGGTCAAGGCACACTCAACGGGATGTGACTGCGCTTCCAGCTGGCAGGCTCCGACGGAGCTGGTCATTGAACACGATTCCCGCGTGCGATGGTTTCTGAAGAACAGCTCTTCGGGCGAGGTCAACATCCACTACATAGGAAGGTAAGGGGACGCTACCGCTGGCACTCGCCGACGCGCTTTGCTCCGTAGTAGAACCGCGCCGATGCGCATTATCGGACTGACTGGCGGAATCGGCACGGGCAAATCGACCGTCGCGGGGATGCTCCGTGAGCTCGGCGCAAACGTGATCGACGCCGATCAGATCGCTCGCGAAATCGTCGCGTCGGGAACGCCCGCACTTTCGGAGATCGCGCAACGCTTTCCCGGCGTCGTCATGCACGGCGTGCTCGATCGCGCTGCGCTTGCCGCGCGTGTTTTTGGTCCGCAGAACGCCGAGGCGCGCGCTGCGCTTGAAGCCATCACGCATCCGCGCATCGCCGAAGCTGCCGCTGCGAAAATCGCGTTGCTTGCCGCACAAGGCGTGACGATCGCCATTTACGAAGCGGCGCTCATCGTCGAAAAAAATCTCGACGCCGGCATGCGCGGGCTCATCGTCGTCACCGCGCCTCCGGCAGTGCAACTTGCGCGAATCACCGCGCGTGACACCGCCACGGCGGCCGTCGCGCAAAACCGCATCGCCAGCCAACTTCCAGAGGAAGAAAAGCGAAAGCGCGCCACGTGGATAGTCGACAACGCCGGGGATCTTGCGGCGACGCGCGTGCAGGTCGAACGAATCTGGAAGGAGATTTCCAATGGCTGAGAGCCTTGCCCCTTCAAAGGTCATACGCGGCTACTTCGTCACCGGATTTCCGGGATTCGTGGCACGTCATCTGGCGCGGCGGCTCTCGGAAAAAGGCCCGGTCACGCTGCTGGCGCAGGAACATTTCGCCGAGGAAGCGACCAAGTTCGCCGCCACGCTCGGCACCAAAGCCCGCGTGCTCGTCGGTGATGTCGTCGACATGCATCTCGGGCTTTCGTCGCCTGAGTACCGTCAGATTTGCGCGGAAGTGACCGACATTTATCACGCCGCCGGAATCACTTATCTCGGCACCGACAAGCAGACCACGTGGCGCGTGAACGTCGACGGAACCAAGAACATGCTGGAGCTGGCTGCGGACGTAAAGCAGCTCGCACGCTTCAACCACTTCAGCACCGTCTACGTCTCCGGCGATCGCGTGGGCGTGATCATGGAAGACGAGCTCGCGGCCGAACAGAAATTTCGCAACGCGTTCGAGGGGACAAAATTCGAAGCGGAGATTCTGGTGCGCCGCGCGATGGCGCGACTGCCGGTGACGGTCTATCGGCCGAGCATCATTGTCGGCGATTCGCGCACTGGGGAAATCGATCGCTTTGAGGGACCGTATCTGGTGGCGATGCTGCTGGTGGCTTCGCCGCTCGCGGTGCCGCTGCCGCTGCCCGGTAACGGCGCAGCGCCGCTCAATGCGGTGCCGATCGATTTTGCGGTGAACGCCTGCGTCCACATCGGCCACGATCCACGCGGCGTCGGCAAGACTTTTCATCTCGTCGATCCGAATCCAATCGCGGCGCGGCGCGTGTACGAGCTGATCGCCGCGCGAATTGGAAAGCGGTTGCCGAAACTTTCGGTCAGCTTCAAGCTCGCCGACGCGCTGCTCAAATTGCCGCTGGTCGAACCGTTGGCGCGTAATCAGCGGGTGGCGTTTGCGTACGTGAATCACCTCGCGCTCTACAATTCGCGCAACACGCACGAGCTGCTGGACGGGACTGGGATCGCGTGTCCGCCCATCGAAGCCTATCTTGACAATTTGATTGCTTACGCTCGGGCGACGTACGCGAGAGTCCATGGAACCGAAAAGAAGCGCGCCTGAGATTCGCACCGCGCGGCTTCTGCCGTCCTGACGAGCCTTCACGCCTCTCCGGACCTTTGATGTTTGATGTTTGATTCGTTAGGCTCGCCGCATGAGAACGACGCTCGACATCGATGAAGACGTTCTTGAAGTGGTGCGAGAACTCGCCGACCTGCAGAACGTCACCTGTGGCAAGTTCTTGTCCGACCTCGCTCGGGAATCGTTTCGAGCCACCGCGCGTAGCTCCGGGACACGCAACGGCGTACCGCTGATTCCCAGCAGGGGAGCAAAACGACCGGTCACGCTCCGCGCTGTCAACCGCTTGCGCGATGAATGAGCGTCCGGGCGATGGGTGTCGCTCCTTGATATCAACGTTCTGGTAGACGCATCCGCGTTCCCTCGGTTGTCGCCGCCAAACCGGACAGCATCGTCTACCTCGGGGATCACGCCGCTCAACATTGACGAAGCGCGACTCCTGCCCTAAGTCACCCATCATGCCCCGCACATTTCAGGAAGGCGAAACGCACACCGTTCGCCGCGACGTCGACAAGTACCGCCCCTACTACTACGCAGCGGTTTCCGGCGACTTCAATCCGATCCACCTCGATCCCGAATTCGGTCAGATGGCGGGCCTCGGTGGCAACATTCTTCATGGAATGTGCACGCTGGCTTGGGCCGCGGAAGTCGCCGTGGAGTATCTCGGTGAGTCGCGCCGGCTGAAATCGATTCGCGCGCGTTTTTCGCGACCGGTGCAGATCGGCGAAACGCTGACCTTCACGGTGCGCGCGGCCAAACGCGACGGCGATGTGCTCAGAGGCGAGCTCAGTGCGGTGAACAGCAAGGGCGAGGAAGTTCTGAAGAACGGCGTGTTCGAAGGAAACGTGGGAGCGGCATAGATGGACTCGAAATTCCTCGGCAAGAAGTATGGGCCATTTCATTACGAAGTTGGCGTGGAGAAAGTGCGCGAGTTCGCCATGGCGCTCGCGGGCGGCGTACCGTCGTCGGCGTTTCCGGCGGAGAGCCCGCTGGTTGGTCACTACACTGAGTATCCCGCGGTAGCGCCACCAACGTTCGCGGCCGTCTACAACATTCAGCCGTTCGCCGCGGCCATCTTCGATCCGGAGCTCGACATCAACATGATGATGCTCGTTCACGGCGAGCAGGGATTTACGTTCGTGCGCCCGGTGAAGCCCGGCGATTCGCTGAACACCGAGGGCGAGATCACGCAGTTCGCGGAAAAAGCCGGGAAGAAATTTCTCTCTGTTAAGAGCACCACGCGCGACGCTAAGGGCGACGTGGTGACGGTCGGCGATTGGATGGCGGTGATTCGCGGGTAGCGGGCGCGCGGCCGGATTTCGTTTCCGCCGCGTTGCGCTCGAGGATTTGGCGAAGCTCGCCGCGCAATTCGCGGCCGTCCGGGTAGATCACGTTGGTAATCGTCCACTCCGCGCCGCGACGGGCGAGATCGACGGCCAGGCGCGTGGTTTCGGCCTTCGTCCAGTTGAGACGCACATAGACACGGGCCGCATGCAGCTCGATCCGGGCGGGATCCAAACCCCACCCGCTCGGAATTTCTCGACGGCCGAAGAACACGTCCCACCCGACTGCTTTGCCAGTGATCGGATCGTCGAGGCGATCGATCGCGATCAGATCTCTGTAGAGATCTGGCACCACGAATTTTTTAATCGCGACGAGGCGCCGGCTTTGCGACGCGCGTCTCTGCGGCGACCCGCTCCACGCACGGTAGAGATCGCTCACCACCCGCTCGGGACTTGGACTCGCCGCGAACGCGGTCTGCGTCACGAGCGCGCTCGCGAGGAGAAGCATGCGCAACACGGTTAGGCCACCGCCGAGGTGATGGCGCTCTCCAAGATTTCCGCGGCTTCGTCGATCTCGGCGTCGGTCAATGTCAGCGGCGGCGCCAGTCGAATGACACTTTCTCCGGCAGCGTTGGAGAGAAGTCCCAGCTCGCGCGCTTTCGCCACCACCGGCGCCGCGGCGATTCCCTGCACTTCGATGCCGATCAGCATGCCTAGACCGCGCACGTCTTTCACTCGCGGTTGGCGCGGCACCATCGCGGATAGTTTCCCGCGAAGCCGCTCAGCCGCGCGCTGTCCTTGATCGATCACGCCGGAGATGAGCTCGTCGAACACGGCGCAGGCCGCCGCACAAGCCAGTGGATTGCCGCCGAACGTCGTTCCGTGTGTGCCTGGCGTCAGCGTTTTGGCGAGCATCTCCGTTGCCAGAATTCCACCGAGTGGAATTCCGTTGGCGATGCCCTTCGCAAAACTCATCGCATCGGGCGTGATTCCGGAATGCTCGTAGGCCCACATCTTTCCGCTGCGGCCAAGGCCGGTCTGCACTTCGTCGAGCAGCAGGAGCGCCCCGTGGCGATCGCAGAGCGCGCGCACCTCGCGTAGATAATTCGCAGGCGGCACGATCACGCCGGCTTCGCCCTGCACCGGCTCGAGCAGCACCGCGGCGGTGTTGGGCGAAAGCGCGCGTTCGAGCGCCGCAGCGTCACCGAATGGAACGTGGACGAATCCACCCGGCAGCGGTGCGAATCCTTTTTGATATTTCGGCTGCCCCGTCGCGGCGAGCGCGCCCAGCGTGCGGCCGTGAAACGAATTCGTTGCGCAGACGATTTCCACGCGCGATTCGCGACCGGCTTCGAAGTGAAAATGGCGCGCCAGTTTGATCAGCGCTTCGATCGCCTCCGCGCCGGAGTTGCAGAAAAAGGCGCGCTGCGCAAAGGAGCGCGAGACAAGCCGCTCCGCCAGCTCGATTTGCGGGAGCGTCAAATAGACATTGGAGGCGTGCCACAATTTCGCGGCTTGCGCTTCGAGCGCGGCGTGGACGCGCGGGTGGTTGTGGCCGAGCACGCAAACGGCGATTCCGCCGAGGCAGTCGAGGTAGCGCTTCCCGTCGGCATCCCAGGCGCGCGCACCTTCGCCGCGGACGATGGCGATGGGTTGCGTGCGGTAGTTTTGGAAGAGGACGCGTTTGGCGCGAGCGATGACGTCGGCGTTAGTCATGCGGTCTTTCTTTGGCGACGAAGAACGAACCAACGAATCGAGCTACAAAATATACTTCGAAAGATCCTCGTCCGCGAGCACGCCGGCCAGCCGCTCCTTCACGAACACCGCGTCGACCGTCACGCGCTTCTCCGTCAGCGTGTCCGCGCCGAAACTCACCTCATCGAGCATCCGCTCCAGCACCGTGTGCAGCCGCCGCGCGCCGATGTTTTGCGTGCGGTCGTTCACCAGCTGCGCAATTCGCGCTACCTCGCGCACGCCGTCCTCGGTGAAGGTTAGCGTCACGCCTTCCGTCGCCAGCAGCGCCGCATACTGTTTGATCAGCGCCGTCTTCGGCTCCGTCAAAATGCGCACGAAATCGTCCGCGGTGAGCGGCTCCAACTCGACGCGAATCGGAAACCGGCCTTGCAACTCCGGAATCAGATCCGCGACTTTCGTCACGTGAAAGGCGCCCGCCGCGATGAAGAGCACATGGTCGGTCCGCATCACGCCGTACTTCGTGGTGACCGAAGATCCCTCGACCAGCGGCAACAGATCGCGCTGCACACCTTGTCGCGAAACATCCGGCCCAGCCGCATTTTCGCGACCTGCGATTTTGTCAATTTCGTCGATGAAGACAATTCCGGATTGCTCCGCGCGAATGAGCCCTTCGCGCACCGCGGCTTCTTGATCGACGAGCTTCTGCGCCTCTTCGCTTCGGAGCAGCGTCAGCGCGTCGGGCAACTTCAACTTGCGCTTTTTCGTTTTTTTGCCGCCGACCCCAGGCAAGTTACCGAGCATGTCTTGCAGATTCATGCCCATCTCCTCGATGCCCTGATTCGAGAAGACCTGCATCATTGGAAAACCGCCGCGCTCGGGGACATCGACTTCGACCTCGCGATCGTTGAGCTTGCCATCACGCAGCAGCGTGCGAAATTTTTCGCGCGTGGCGTCGGGCGGATGCGCCGGCGTGTCGGAGGCGAATCCCACCGTGCGTGGATCGGTCCGCGAAGTCGTGGGCGGCGGCAAGAGTAGATCGAGCAACCGCTCCTCGGCCGCGTCATGCGTGCGCGATTTCACGCCCTCGGCCATCTCCGCCTTCACCATGGCCACCGCGGCTTCGGCGAGATCACGAATCATCGAATCGACATCGCGTCCGACATAACCAACTTCGGTGAACTTCGACGCTTCGACTTTCACGAACGGCGCTTGCGCCAGCCGCGCCAAACGCCGCGCGATCTCCGTTTTTCCGACGCCGGTCGGACCAATCAAAATGATATTTTTCGGGATGATCTCGTCCTTGAGATCACCCGCCACCTGCTGCCGTCGCCAGCGATTGCGCAGCGCAATGGCCACGGCCCGCTTGGCCGCGCGCTGGCCGACGATATACCGGTCCAGCTCGCCGACGATTTCACGCGGCGTGAACCCAGCCATGGACGGCATCTAAAGCTCCTCGAACGTGAAATTCTTGTTGGTGTAGATGCAGACGTCGGCGGCGATGTTCATGGCGATCTCCGCGATTTTTCGCGGCGGCAGATCGGTGTTTTCGAGCAGCGCCCGCGCGGCTGAGAGCGCATAGGGCCCGCCCGAGCCGATGGCCGCGGCGCCGCCCTCCGGATCGATCACATCGCCGTTGCCGGAGATAATCAGCGTGTGCTCGCGATCGGCGACGAGCAAAAGCGCCTCCAGCCTGCGCAGGAAGCGATCGGTGCGCCAATCCTTCGCCAACTCCACCGCCGCGCGTTGCAGATTCTTTTTGTGCTCCTGAAGCTTTCCCTCGAAGCGTTCGAAGAGCGTGAACGCATCGGAAGTGGCGCCCGCGAATCCGGCCAGCACCGCGCGATCGGAGAGGCGCCGCAATTTGCGCGCACCGTGCTTCATCACCGTCTTGTCGAGCGTGACTTGACCGTCGCCAGCGAGGACGACTTTGTCGCCGCGACGAACGGCGAGAATCGTGGTTGATCTGATGCGCATCGGTGCAACGTAAGGCGTGAGTTTACGCTGTCAAACGGCCGTTCCGCCTTACGGCTTCCCCGCCTTCGGGTGCGCCGCGTCGTACACCTCGGCGAGATGCTCCCATGACACGTGCGTGTAGCGCTGCGTCGTCGCCAGCGACGCATGGCCGAGCAGCTCCTGAATCGCCCGCAAATCCGCGCCGCCCGCCAGGAGGTGCGTGGCGAACGCATGCCGCAACGCATGCGGCGAGAGCTTCGACGCCAGCGCTGCCTCCAGAACGCGCTTGTCGAGCAGGCGCGCAACCGATCGCGTGGTTAACCGCGTTCCGCGCGCCGAAAGAAAGAGCGCGTTGCCGGAATTCGCCCGCGCGAGCGTGCTGCGCTTTTCGAGATACCGCGCCAGCGCCCGCTGCGCCGACCGACCAATGGGAACCACGCGCTCCTTGTTTCCCTTACCCAACGCGCGCACCAGATCCGTACCCACAAATGAACCCGTATCCAACCCGCAAAGTTCGCTCACACGCAGGCCGCCGCCGTAGAGCAGCTCGAAAATCGCATCGTCGCGTGTTCCGCGCGGCGTCTCGAGGTGCGGCCGATCGAGCAGCGCGCTCATCTCGTCCACGCTCGGCACGCGCGGCAACGTTCGCCGGCGCTTAGGACTGGCCAGCCCGCGCGAGGGATCCTCCGCCAGCGCACCACTGATTGTACGCCATTGATAATATGAGCGAATCGCCGCCAGCTTGCGGCCGATGGTAACTGTCTGCACCGCGCCAGAATGCGACGCTAAAAATCCGCGCAACGCAAAACGATCGGCCGCATCCAGCGCGAGATTCCGCTCGGCCAGGTAAGTCTCCAGCTGACTCAGGTCGCTCAGGTACGCACGCAACGTGTGCGGCGAAGCCCGACGCTCATGCGCGAGATGCGCCCGAAATTCCTCGAGCGAAGACGCGCCGATTGCCTACTCCTCGGCGATGGGCTGCGGTCCCGGGATGATCCCCGCGATGTCGGGATCTTCCGCGTTGGGATCGCGGTTCGCTTTCCGTTCGTCTTTTTCCTTGCGGCGCATTTCGCGCTCCGCGGCCTTCTCGCGCTGCTTTTCCTGCCGCAGCAGTTCCTTCCGGCGCTTCTCGGCTCCTGGGTTGGCGGCCATCGTAACCTCCGGTTGCTTTCTACAGAATAATTCCTAGCTCAGCCTGGCACAAAAACAAAGGCCCGGCCTCTTTTCGAGACCGGGCCCCTGCACATCAGAACGGTCGCAGATTAGGAGACCGCGCGGACGTTCGCGGCCTGCAGGCCCTTCGGGCCCTTCTGCACGTCGAATTCTACCTTCTGTCCCTCGCTCAAGCTGCGGAACCCCTCAGCCTTGATCGCAGTGTGGTGGCAGAAAACATCGTCGCCGCCGCCATCTTGCGTGATGAATCCAAAACCCTTCGCATCGTTAAACCACTTCACAGTTCCGGTTGCCATTGTGTTTCGTTCTTCTTTCTGTTCGAACGGCGACGTGCCGTTCGGCCAACCATTTTAAGTTGGCACAGGGGTGTTTGTAATACCGGGATTCTAGGAAGTCAACAGCCCCTAATTGGGCTCGTCGTCATCCGGCACTTCCTGCACCGGAAACTTCATCTTCAGCTTGGGAATCACCAGTCCGCGCGACAGCCGCCGCAAAACGCGCCGCCGCTGCCGCCGTTTGTAGCGCGCGTGGTTGTTGTCGCCCCGCTCGTTCAGGCGCGCGGTCTCTTCGTCGACGAGCTGAAATTCCACCAGCGCCAGAACGACGTTTCCAAGTTCACGATCGTCATCACTGGCAGCAGCGAGCGCGGTTGCCTCGATGCGCACCGGTACGTCCACCACGAAGTTGAGCACGCGGTAGCTCGAACCCGAAAATTCGTTGATACCGCCCGGCTCCTCATGCGCATTCTCGAGTTGGCTGGCGAGTCGCAAGAGGTGCGGCCGATCTACCAACTCGCGCGGCGAGATCATCGAATTCTGCGTCTGGCCAGGCATCAACGCGTTGAATGGAAAAAGCGTCTGCGCGAGGTAGTTGAGCACCGGCACGATGTCCTCGCGCCGATGCGTCACGATGCGGTAGCGCACGCGATCGTAAATCGTCGCCGCCAGCGTCTCGCGTTTGGCGAGGAGTTTGGTGACCAGCGATTCGCGCGTCTTCAGATTTCCGGTGAACTTGGCGATCGGCAGCCCGGCGGCCATCATGTCGCGCGCGGCATCCATTACCCGCGCGTCGACGATGCGCGCCAACTCCGCCTCGGAAATGCGCACCCGAAAACGCAGCTCACGCGCCTCGAGATGGTGCACGACCTGCATCACCTTCAGCACCACGCAAGCGATGCGGCGCAGCGTGCGCGGCTCCTTTTCGCCAGAGGCGTAGAGGAAAAGATCGTGAATCTCGTCGGGCCGCGCGATGCGGGCGTCGACGCGGTAACGAAACGTGTGACGCAAATAAGCCACGGCCTGATCGAGGATAGCCTGCAGCCGATCGCGATCGCGAGAATCGGCGGAGTCGTAGAGACACAAACGCAGAAAGTGATCGACCTCGTCGCGCGACGAAAATCGCAACCGCCGCCAATCGACCACCGATCCGCCGCGCAAAATGAGCCGCAGCGCCTCGATCTCGGCAAGGCTCATCTCCTCGATGGCGCGCAGGGCGGCGGGCACGGCCGCAGGAGAGTAGCACGAGCGCTAAAACGAATACCGAATCAGCGGCGTTACGCCCGCGGACCAGACGCCCGGTGCGTAGGCCACGGGCAACTCCACGCCAATCGCAAAATGGCGGAGCCGCGTCGCGTAGTCCACGCCCGGTGCTGCGAGCAAAAATGGACCGCTCGACTTGCCCGCCAAAACGCCGTAACCACCCGCCAGCCGCAACTTCCACGACCAGCGCAACTCCGCATCGGCCGCGGCCCATCGCCACAGTTTGAAATCGATGCTGGCGCCCGCGGCAAGGAGTGCGAAGTCGTCCGGCGCCGAGAGCGGCCCGCGCGCGGCAACGCCCAGTGCGAAAATGCCGACTTGCGCGCGTTCGGCAACGTCGAGGCCAAGCTGAAGCGAAGCAACGGGGCCCGTGGCGAGACCGTTTTTGCGCAGCGCGGCGAACGGTCCGGCCGATCCGGAAAAGGAGAGGGACGACTGCCCCAGCGCGGGCGCGGCCATGAACAGCGCGGCGAAGAAAGCAGGCAGGCGCATGCCCAAAGGTGGGGATGCCGCTGCTGATCGGCAAGGATGAAGCCCTACGTTCCGAAAACGCGCTCGACGCTCTTCACGCCTTCGATCCGTTCGATCGCGTTGATCACGTCCTTCAACTGCGCGGCATCGGCGATCGATATTTCGAATGTATTTACAGCCTGATCCGGTCCCGTCACGCGGCAGTCGGCGTGCGAAATCGAAACGCCTTTCGCGCTAAACGTCTCGCTCATCTCCGCGAGCAGTCCCTTGCGATCGCCGGTGATCACCCGCACCGTCACCGCGCGGCGGAAGTCGCGGCCCGCATTCCACGAGACGTCCACGCGCCGCTCCGGATCGCTCTGCGATCCCTTGAGGCAACCGCGCGTGTGCACGGTCACGCCACGGCCGCGTGTCACGAAACCGACGATGACATCACCAGGCACGGGGTTGCAACACTTGCCGTAGCGCACCAGCACGTCATCGAGCCCGCCGATGCGCACGCCGCCGTTTTGCCGCGTGCGCTGCACCACGCGTTTGAATATATCGGTGAGCCGATTGCCACTCTCCGCTTCGGGCGACGGCGCCGGCGTGGCCAGCTTCTCCGGCGGCACCAGCTTGGCGATGATCTGCTGGCACCCCACTTTGCCGTAACCGACCGCCGACACCAGTGCATCCACTGTGCGCAGGCCCATCTCTTTGCCGATGTTCTCGAGCTCGCCCGCCTTGGACAGCTTGTTGAAATTGAGCCCGTAGCGCTTGAATTCCCGCTCGCACAATTCCCGGCCGATCTCCATCGACCGCTCGCGCTGCGACTCACGAATGAACGCCCGAATCTTGCTCTGGGCGCGCCCGGTCTTCACGAACGTCAGCCAATCCTTGTTGGGCTTGGCACTGGGACTTGTCAAAATCTCAAGAATGTCTCCGTTGCGCAGCTCGGTGCGCAAAGGAGCAATCCGGCCGTTCACTTTGGCGCCGACGCAGTGCCGCCCCACTTCCGTGTGCACCGTGTAGGCGAAGTCAACGGGCGTCGCGCCGCGCGGCATGCTCTTCACGTCGCCCTTGGGGGTGAACACGAAAACTTCGTCGGTGAAGAGATCCACCTTCACCGTATCGAGAAATTCCTTCGGATCCTTGAGGTCGCGCTGCCACTCCATCAGCTGCCGCAACCAGGCGAATTTGACCTCGTCCTTCTTGTCACCTTTGCCTTGCTTGTAGGTCCAGTGCGCGGCGATGCCGTTCTCGGCGACACCGTGCATCTCCTCGGTGCGAATCTGAATTTCCACGCGCTCGCCCGCCGCACCGATCACCGTGGTGTGCAGCGACTGGTACATGTTGGGCTTGGGAATGGCGATGTAGTCCTTGAAGCGCCCCGGCACCGGCTTGAAGAGCGAATGAATGAGCCCCAGCGCCTCGTAGCAAGCCGGGATGGTCTTCATCACCAAGCGAAAGGCGATGATGTCGTGGAGCTCTTCGAATTCCACCTCGCTCTTCTTCATCTTGCGCCAGATGCTGTAGTGGTGCTTCACGCGGCCGTGAATTTTCCCCTCGAGATTCGACGCCGCGAGCTTGCTCTTGAGCATCGCGCTGACGTCCTCGATGAAGCGGCTGCGCTCCTTTTCCGTCTTGGCCAGCTTCTCCGCGATCGATTTGAAGTCGACGGGCTTCAAATAGCGAAATGACAAATCCTCAAGTTCGATTTTGATCCAATCGATGCCCAACCGGTGCGCGAGCGGCGCGTAGATGTCGAGCGTCTCTTGCGCGATGCGCTGCTGCTTCTCGGGCGGCATCGCCTCCATGGTGCGCATGTTGTGGGTGCGATCGGCCAGCTTCACCAAGAGCACGCGAATGTCGCGGCTCATAGCCACAATCATTTTGCGGAAGTTCTCGGCCTGCTTGTCCTCGACGGTCAGCGGGCCGTTGGGAGAAAACTTCGACAGTTTGGTGACACCATCGACAAGCTGCTGCACCTCTTCACCGAAGAGTTCTTTGATCTCCTCGGGCGTGGCGAGTGTGTCTTCGATGGTGTCGTGCAAGAGCCCGGTGACGACGCTGGCTTCGTCGAGGTGCAACTCGGCGAGAATGCCGGCTACCTCCAGCGGATGCACGAGATAGGGCTCGCCCGATCGCCGCGTCTGCCCCTGATGAACCTTGGCCGAGTAGACGTACGCCTTCTTAATGAGGTCGAGATCGGCCTCCGGGTAGTAACCCGCCACCCGATCCAGGATGTCGTTCAGGCGCAACATGTCAGGAGACCATCGGCGAACGAAGCACTACAGGGTGTATTACGAATGACATACAAGTTCGGCGCACTGCGTAAAACAATAGCGTAGTGTCGGCGTACTAGCCACGCAACCATGCCCTCTTGGACGTGATAAAAGAGCAACCTATGCAAGTTTGTCCTCGCTGCCTCGGCTCCGTGAATCGTGGCGAAACCACTTGTCCGACTTGCGGCACCCCGATCATCGCTCAACCGGGAGCTGGCGCCAAAGTTTCCGCGCGCGCCAGTGCTTGCCCCTACTGCCAGGCTTCGCTCGAGCCGGGCCTGCGCCGTTGCACCAGCTGCGGCGAGCTGTTGGACGGGACCTCGGACACGCCGCCGGCCTTGCGGACCACGCCCGAAGCGGGTTTGCGCTCGGTCGACGAAGAGAGCACCGCCATCGGCATGGTGCCGCCGGAACTCGCCGACGATGCCACCCCGCGCGATGGCGTGGCGCCGGTGCAGGTCGAGGTGGACGCCCCTGTTGCGCTCTCCGACAGCGACGTGAGCTTCGCGCACTCGGCCGAGCTAGCGACACCGGAAGCCGTTGCAGTGCCCGCCGAGAACGTCCTGAGTGCCCGAATCACCCTCGTACGTGGATCGAAATCCGGCACCGAACTTCGGATCAGCAAGACGCCGCGCACACTCGGGCGATCGCAGGGCGACGTGATCGTTTCCGACGATGCGCTTCTCGCGCCGAGCCACGCCACGTTTGCGCTCGAGGAATCACGGCTGGTGGTGCGTGATCTCGGAGCGCACAACGGCGTCTATGTGCAGGTCGGCACCGCACCGGCGCAGCTCGCACTCGGCGATTTTTTTGCCGTCGGCGATCGCTTCTTCTGCTACGCCGGCGCCGAGCCGCCTACGTCGGCGCCACGAACGCCCGAGCCACTCCTCGGATCGCCGCGCGGCGCGGGCGCGCTTCACTGCATCACCGAAATTTTGGCCGACGGCCGCGCGGGCCGTATCTGCCGCCGCACCGGACCTGTCGTGGCCATCGGTCGCGCTGGCTGCGACGTCACGTTTCCCAACGACGCGGCGCTGGCACCGCGACAAGCGGAGCTCACGCTGCGCGCGGACGGCGCGACGATTCGCGATTTGGGTGGAGCCGCAACGTTTGTGCGACTCCGGGCGAATGCGTCGCAGGCACTCGCGCCGGGACAGCTCGTCATGGTGGGCGGGCAGGTGTTGCAAGTCGCTTAGAGCGGTTTTCATTTGCGTCGATCCGCTGCAACGCACGATCGCCGGTCGAAAACGACGGGCTCGTCGCTGCGCTGCTCGACGCACCAGAAGTGCGCCTGCGCTGCTCGCTCCTCTCGCGCCGTTTTCGCCTCGGCGCTCGCGTGTTTCGCTAGGCTCAACGCAAATGAAAACCGCTCTAGTAGCAACTACTCCGCTCGAATGCGCAGGTAGTCGAGCCCCATCACATACCCCTGCGAGGCCTCGTTCTTTCCCGCGAGCTTGAACTCCAACCGGTTGCGGCCCTGCTCGAGCGCGATGTCGTGAAGCGTAACCACCCGGTGAAAAACATCGGGTGAATAAAGGTCGATTCCCGGCGCGATTATTTTGTCATTTAAGAAAATATCGATCCGTCCATAATCAACCGCCGTCGTTAAATTGAATTCCAATCCAGCGGAAAGCGCGCTGGCACTTTCGATCATCGTCTCCGCCCATCCGCCATCGATATCCGCGCGAATAAAAAGCTGATCGCCTTTGCTCCAAAAATTGCCGTAGGCACGCATGTCCTGCTGCGTGCTTTGCGCACGAGACAGAAACAGAATCGTCTCCGGCGAAAAGTCGGTCAGCGTTTCCGCTCCCGTTTCGGCGTTCGGCGCAACCACCGGCTTGAACGCCTTCCAACCGGTGCTTTGCCGACTCAGAAACGATCCGGCTTCTTCTCGTTGCGTCACCAACCGATAGACCCAATACCCATCGTCGAGCGGAAATTTGGTGAATTGAAAACGCTCGGCGTCGGGCATCGTCTCCAGCGCGCGGCTGAAGGGATCGTCTAGCGAAATCGTAAAAAGATCCCGATCAGCGAAATAGGCATTATTGATAATCACCGCCGTTGAATTGGGCTCATTGCCCCAACCGATATCGTCATAACCAAACGAGTTCATTAATTCGACGTCAATATCGGACCGAAATCCCAGGTGCTTCTGATAGTAATCGGCGATTTGATAATAAGAACGACCGTCGTCGTCGAAATAGATGGCGTCTTTGGGGAGCTTTTCGCCGAGCAGTTGCACGTAACGCGCAAAGCCGCGCCAGCCATGCTTGTCGGGATTGGCGATGTAGTCACTGAGCGGATAGGCGCCCGGTGTGTGCATTCCGTTGTAGCGCTCGTTCCAGATGCTGTCGGGATTGGCTGCCCAGGTCGTGATGCGCGCGTAGACATAGGCCGGCAGGAGCAGATTTCCGAGGAAGAGCGCCAACGCCGCGGCGCGAACGGGCCGCGCCTCCCACGGTTTCCAAGTCGGAAGCCACGCCCACAAATCATGGAGCGCGAAGCAGCCGGCGAAGACGAAGACGACCAGCGCGAGCTGCCCATGCGAGTATTTGTTCCAGGTCTGGTAGGTGAACGCGAAGGTGGCGCTGAGCGTGCAGGCGGTCATGACACCAGCCAGCGCGGGCGAGGGGCCCCAGCGCTTATACATCGAATAGAATCCAATGGGTATCGCCAGCAAGAACAGGTTCGGGTGTTCCGTGAGCAGGATGAGCAGGAGATCGCGCACGTTCTCCCCGGTCGTGCCCGCCAGCATCATTCCCTTGAAGGGCCCGAAGAAGGCGTTGTTGAAGGCGTCGTGTAGGTTTCTAAAAAGCATCCAATCTTTCATGAACGTGACAAGCCACGGCGCAAGACCAACCAGCGCAAAGGTCGCGCAATTGGCGATCACGGTCATCGGATCCTTCTGTCGCCGCGCGTAGAGCAGCCCCGCGACCAGCGCGCCCAGGCACAGGAAGCCGTTCTCGACATGATTGAAGACGGCCAACCCCGCGACGAAGCAGATGGCGTAAAGGTCGCGCACCTCGCCGCGCTTGTGCAGCCGCGCGAAGAGCCACAACGTCAGCGTGGTGAGAAACGCGTTGGTCGCATAGCTCTCGAAAATCG
>JAHFDP010000104.1 GCA_023248955.1 Deltaproteobacteria bacterium | reverse complement strand
TCTTGGGTCGCACCCGCAGGCCCAGCTCTTCCGGCCGCAAGAGACCGTGCGCTGCGAGCGCATTCAGCAGACGATCCGCGCTGGCCTCGACCTGCTCTACATCAGTGTGCACGGAAAGCTCCGCAGCTGCCGGCGTCTCATACGGCGCCGAGATGCCCACGAAGTTCTTCAACTCGCCCGCGATGGCGCGCTTGTACTGACCGGTCTTGTCGCGCTTGGTGAGCACTTCGATGGGGCAATCCAAAAACACTTCGAAGAAGCGCCCGATCTGCCGCCGCGCCTCCTCTCGGGCGTCGCGGTAAGGAGACTGCGAAGCCGAGCAAAGCACAATGGTGCTGTTGCGCGTCAGCAACTTACTCACCCAGGTTAGGCGCCGCACTTCGGCGTTGCGTTCATCTTTGGTTTGGCCCGCGCCGATATTGAAGAGCGCATGCGGTTCGTCACCATCGAGCAGCTCCACGCTGCGCCCCATCCGGCGAAGCCGCGCCTCCAGAGCGCGCGCCAACGTCGTTTTCCCTGAACCCACCATCCCGGTGAACCACACGGTGAAGCCGTTCGTCATATCGAACTCCTTGCAAACATGAAAAAATATCTAGACGGGCGAGGTAGCGAAACAGAACGGCTTAGCCGAATAAAAGCGCTTGCCTGTAGCATAAAAAGACAGCCAAGGCAAGCAGCTTATACGGGACCAACCTCAGCGAAACCCGCGCCATTCCAACGGAAATTCCGGCCGCCAGCGATTTGGCCGCCGCGGATCGAGAGCACAAAGTAGTCGCAATCAAAGAGCGGCACGGCGCCGCCGCCCAAGGCCGCGCGCGCATCCTCCTCCGAAAAGTAGGCTCCCGCATCGCAGTGCGAGTGGTAAATGACCGTTAGCTTCTCGCCGGGAGCAAGGCCTTCCAGTGTGCGGTGAAGCGTGGCCGCGTCCATCTCGTAGGCGGTTCGAGCGGTCCGCGGATAGTCGTCGGGATACAACGCCCGCAGGCGATCGTAGATGTTGGCGATGGAAACCACGCGCTCTCCGGCGAGTCCCGCGATCACCAGCCCGCAACATTCGTTCGGATAGTCGCGCACCGCCTCGGCGCCTATCGCTTGAATGGTAGCGTCCTTCATGCCGGCAGGTACCGATCCGCGCGATCCGGGAAAATGCACACCACCACACCGGCCCTGCCCGACTCGTGAAGTTCGCGCGCAACACCGAGGGCGCCTACCGCCGCCGCGCCCGCGGAATGGCCCGCCAAAAGGCCCTCGTCGCGCGCCAATCGTTCGGCCATGTCCCACCCTTCGTCGGTTCCAACCATTCGGGTGGCGTCCAACTCGTCGCGTTTGAAAATCGCCGGAACGATCGAGGTGGCCATATGCTTGAGCCCCTCCAAGCCATGCAACGACTCCGCCGGCTCGACGGCATGGATGCGCACCGCCGGATTTTCCCGTTTAAGCCGCCGGCCCACGCCCATCACGGTGCCACCCGTGCCGATACCCGCCACAAAATCGGTCACCCGCCCCTGCGTCTGCCGCCAAATCTCCGCGCCAGTGGTCAGCTCATGTGCTCGCGGATTGGCTTCGTTCGAATATTGATCCGGATAAAAATAGCGCTCGGGCGATTCGGCCACCAGCCGCCTCGCCAATCGCAACGCGCCATCGGATCCTTCCTGCGGATCGGAAAAAATCACCTCGGCACCGTAGGCACGCGTCAGCCGCTGGCGCGCGGCGGAGACGTTGGACGGCATCACCAACGCCACGGGAACACGCAAGACGGCGCCCAGCCAGGCATAGGCGATGCCGGTGTTGCCGCTGGTCGAGTCGATAAGCGTGCGGCCGCCGATGTCTCCCCGGGCAATGGCCTCGTGGATGATTTGGCGGGCAGCGCGATCCTTCACGCTGCCACCAGGGTTGAACCACTCGAGCTTGGCGTAGACTTCGACCCGGGGAAACACAGCGGCCACGCGGGTCAGCCGAACCAACGGCGTGTTTCCGACAACTTCGACGGCGCTTTGGAACGAGGGTGCGCTCATGTCACGCGATATTGATAATCAGTCTCATTATCATTCTCATTCTCAATTGATACCGAGAATCATTTTCATTATCGACGCAGCCAGCAGAGAACCGACGAAAAAATCGTCCGCGGGACGACCGGTGTCCCTCTCCGCAACGCTACGCACTCCGTCTTCGTGAAGATTGACGCCCGACGCAAGAAGATACGTCCGTGCCGTCTGCGCGACGACGCCCTCTCCCTCGATACAAACCCGCGCCCCGCAGAGCCGCGCCTGTCCCGCACCGCCGATTTCCGGGAGCAGCAACTGCCGTGAATAGGCCTCAATCGCCTCTGCTGAAAGGGCGGGCCGCAGCCCATCACTCTGCGCCGGTCGACGCTTCTTCATCCGTCACCGTCCGCCCGCAATGGCCGGAACGATCGCCAGACGATCGCCTTCCTTGAGTGGCGTGGTGAGCGCTCCGGTGAACCGAATGTCCTGATCGTTGTGGAAGATGTTGATGTAGCGCCGGAGGCTGCCCTTTTCGTCGAGCAGACGCCCCTTGAGACCGGGATAGTTCCGATCGGCCGCGTCGATCACCTCGGCGATGGTGGCGCCCTCGGCGCTAATTTCACTCTTGTCCGCTGTGAGCGAACGCAACGGCGCGGGAATTCGAATGGTGACCATCGGGTAACTCCTTCTCTTTTAGGATGAGCAACGTCGCGGATCCGTTCAACGACGTTGTTGATGTTTTATCAAGGACGAATGCCAGCGGTGAATGCCCGGCCTCTGCGACGGAACGCGGAACATCGCGTTGCGACTCTTCACCGGAAAGCGTGACGGCAAGGAGTGTACCTTGTTCCAGCGTCTCCAAGGCCAGGCGCGTTTTCACCCAAGTCATTGGACAGCGATCGCGCGAAAGGTCCAGTCGATTCACGGGAACCATCGGCGACTTCATCCCAACTGCCACGGGCAAGACGCCGTGCGCATCGGCTTCCAGCGCCAACACACCCAGGAGCGCCGTCGTTGCGTTCTCGTCTGGCGCCCAGAGCATCGTTAACTCCAGCCGATCGTCCAAGAGCGAGGCGTGCGCCGTACCAATGAGAAGCCCTTCGTGCTCGATCGACAAACGAGCGTCCGTACGGGAGACCCATTCGGTACGTACTTGCGGAAATGTCATGCCACCGCCCGCACAGCCGTGCCGCAGGCGGCGCACTGGTTCTCCTGCGGGACATCGATGCGGCGCACGTTCCCCGAGCGCAGATCGATTGTCGTGAGCGTCCCGACGCCGCTTGCATCACCAGCCAGGAGGCGCAACGCCTCGGACGCCATCTTCGCGCCAACTGCGCCGCAAGCCGCACCCAACACGCCCGCTTCCGCGCAGCGTGGAACGATCCCTTCGGCTGGCGGCGCCTCGAAGAGGCAGCGGTAGCAACCAGCGCCACGGCTGTTCTTCGCAATGGGCATCACCTGTCCCGTCCAGCCCAGCACGGCTCCGTGAACAAGCGGCACGCCCGCGGCGAACGAAACGTCGTTGGCGAGAAAACGCGTCTCCAATCGGTCGGTGCAATCCAACATGACACCCGCGCCCACCAAGAGCGCTGCGGCGGTCGCGGAGGTGAAGCGCGCGTCGACGGTCTCCACGCTGACACCCGGCACCTCGCGCACCAAGCTCGCCGCGCCCGCAACAACTTTGCGAAGTCCGAGGTCGCTCGCGCTAAACAAGATCTGCCGGGGCAGATTCGATCGCTCGACGACATCATCGTCGACGAGCCGCAGCGCGATGCCTGCACGCGCTAGCACGAGCGCCGAGGGACAACCCAAACCGCCGACACCGATCACAACGGCGATCATAAGGGTCCTCGCGCACCGAGACGGCGCTCGCCAGTCTCGTGCAAAACCGCCACGGTCAACCCAGGCTGGCTACGCGCGACCACCGCGGCGGCCGCGGCGAGCGGATGGGCAAGAAGCCCCTCCGTCCGCGCCAATTCCAGCGCTGCCTCCCAACTTTCAGCCACGGGAAAGACACTCGCACAACCTAGCGCTTGGATCACGGCCATCCCAATGACGCTCGGTGCTGCAAGGGCCAGCGTTTGGGGCGGAGTGCCGAGCACGGCTACGATCTCAGAGGCAATGGCACGACTCGCTTCTGGCGCGGCCCCCGTCAAATCCAGCAATGGAAAGGGAACCGTCTGCATCCGCGCGCTAAGCTGCGCACGCGGGACAAACTCAACCGCGCATCCCCAGAGCAACATTGACGCCCGTTCGTCCGGCGCCATGTCCTCTTCCGCTATGGTCGCGTGAAGCACGACCCCACGCGCCGCACAAGCGCTGGCCGCAGCGAGCGCCTCGGAGATTGTACCCCAAAAAGCCGCGTGCGCCCCCGCTGCAAAGTTCCCGGCGGCGATCGCGGCAACCCGGTCGTGCCAGGATCCGGTCGGACTGCGAAACTCCATCTTTAGGTGGAGTTCCCGTCCAGGAGCGAAGCGCTCTGCGCGAATCAGCGGCGTCGAAACCATCGGTCGATCCTACTCACTCTGCACAACGCTGTCAGGGCGCGGTTGCCAACCCAGGTGCGCCACCCCCACCCTGACCCTCCCCCCCTCAAGGGGGAGGGAAATAAGCCTACGGAGAACCTGCTTTGGGCAATGCCCCAGAGTGAAGATGTGCTCCGTCAAGGGGGAGGGAAATAAGCCTACGGAGTAACCTGCTTTGGGCAATGCCCCAGAGTGAAGATGTGCTCCGTCAAGGGGGAGGGAAATAAGCCTACGGAGTAACCTGCTTTGGGCAATGCCCCGGAGTGAAGATGTGCTCTGTCAAGGGGGAGGGAAATAGCCTACGGAGTAACCTGCTTTGGGCAATGCCCCGGAGTGAAGATGTGCTCCGTCGAGGGGGAGAATAAGCCTACGGAGTAACTGGTGCTGGCACGGCCTCTGCCGGAGGAACGAACGCCGGTTGCGCCGCGAGCGCGGTGCGTAGGCGCGTAGCTGCCGTGGTGCCCTTCATGTCCGTGAGCGATCGAATGTAATACGCGAGCGCCCACACGTCGTTGGTCTTGTCCGGCATCGATTCCGGATCCCAAGCCGGCATGGCAGCGCCAGTCACGCCGGAGACGAGCAGGCGATAGATGTCGCCGAGCTCCGTATCCTTGTGAATCGAGCGCAGCTCGCTGAAAAGAAAATCGGGCGGGAGGACTTTGTGCTTCGGTCCCTCTGCCTTGGCCGGATCCAGCGGGTAGTCGGTCTCTTTGATTTCCGGCTGATACATCTGATCGCGGAAATCCGTGGTTCCGTTTCCGGTCAGCTCTTTCGACGCATCGAAAATTTCCTGCTTTGTGGCGTAGGCCGCATGGCAGGAAAGGCATTGCGCAAACCCGTGGTAAACCTTCTTGCCGCGCTCGACAGCCGCCGCTTTGCGCGCTTCACCCCACGTGTCGGCCGCCGCAATGACCGGCTTCCCTACGGCGTCCTCTTCCTTCCATTTGTCGGAGAGCGTCTTCAAGTATTGGATGATTTCGCCGAGTTCGTGATCGGGAACTTCCCACGGCAGCATGGCGGTGCCGTGCAGACCGCGCTTCACGATGCGAACGAGATCTTCATCGCGCGGCAATTTCCCCTCGAGAACGCCGGCGAATTTGAATTCGCCAATCGTGAAATTCCGTGGAGGCGGTCGCAGCCCAGGCGCAGCCGGTCCGTTGCCATCGCCCTTTTCTCCATGGCACGCTCGGCAATATTGCATATAGGCAATGCGACCATTGTTCAGCGTCTGCGCCGGAATCATCTGCCCGCCGAGCTTTTGCGCCTCTTTATAGGGCGTGTAACTCGGATCCGACGAACAGGCAGCGAGGCAGAATGAAGCGGCGAGAATGAGCTTACGGTTCATGTCGTTTCTCTCGGTCGTATCGAAATCAAATCGCGTAAATGGTCGCGAACATCAGCATCCAAACGACGCCGACAAAATGCCAATAGCTGGTCCAGAGACGAACGGATAAAAACCGCGCCGGCGAATAGGCACCGGAGAGCGACTTCACCCACAAAATCACCAACGCCGCGAGCCCCACCAACACATGCAGCGCATGAAAAACGGTCAGGCCATAAAACACCGAAGCGTACGGGCCGCCGTCAGGACGCAATCCCGCAATCCAGAGTTGGCGCCAAACAATGGCCTGCAACACCAAGAAGAC
>JAHFDP010000065.1 GCA_023248955.1 Deltaproteobacteria bacterium | reverse complement strand
GGCGACTGCTCGCTGATCTCAGTCGCCGATTGCGCAGCGGCGGGATGTACACCGAATACGGAGCTTAGCACGTGCGGTGCGCCCACCGCGGCCCCTGTCGCGTCGTGCGGGGACAACACGAAGGAAGTCGACTGCACGGCTCCATCCTGCTCTTGGACACTGCCGGGCGACGAGAGCGGCGCCTGCGTTGCAGCCCGTGGAGAAGGTGCCTCGTGCATTTGCGCGGAAGGTGACACATCCTGCGATCCCTATGCCGACGGTGAGTGCGACGCCGATGCGGACGGTAATGGCCTAACCTGCGACCCTACCGGCAAATGCACGGCGGACCCGTTGGGGTGCGAGGGCCTTTCGGACGGCGATATCGTTAATTACGCGGTGTGTTGCCCGCTCCCGGACAACCCGGACGACGATGCGGAAGACGCCGACAATGCCGGCAACTATTGGGACATCCCTAGTCAGGCGTGCGTGCCCTATGACGATGGGGAAATCGCGCTCGGAGACACCTGCACCGACGGGGACGACAACTGCGCAGATCCTGGAGAGTGTTCTCCCTGGGTAACCGCTCCCAGCGGGGATAGCGACAACTGGTGCTGTTTGCCTGAGGGAGAAACCCCGGACGACAAAGACCTCTGCTGTTCTGGCGCGGTGGACAACAACAAAAACTGCACGGCGCTTCCAGACGTTTGTCCTGATGGAGATTGCCCATGAACGAGACCTCGGCCAAACTTTGCCGTGTCGTATGCGCACTCCTCCTCCTTGGAGCAGGCGGTTCCTGCGCTAGACAGAAGAAATCGCCGCACGCCGCTACTCGGAGCCACGTCGCTCCGGACAAAAAAGAGATTGGAATTCCGGTCTTGGAGTACCACGGTATTGTCGATACCGATGAGGAACTGGACCGCGTGATTAGCCTGAACAACCCTAAGGACACCAATCGCAACGCGCTCTGGATTTTGACGTCCAGTTTCCAGAAACAGATGCAGTGGCTCAAGTCAAAAGGGTATCAGACTATTTCACCCGACGACCTGCTGGCGTGGATGGACGGCGGAAATCTTCGAGTCAAGCACCCCGTACTCATTACTTTCGACGACGGCTACAAAAACGAGCAAACGGAGGGAGCCGACTACTTAAAAACACTCGGGTACGTGGGCACGTTTTTTGTGAGCACGGCGGTTATCGATCACGATAACTCCCCCGGTCGGCACATGACCTGGGGCGATCTCGCGGCGATGCAGGATGATGGAATGTCGATCCATTCGCACACGGTAAGTCACTGCCCGCTTCTCACGAAATGTGGGAACACAGATAAAAAACTGGACGTGGAACTCCAGAATTCGGAAGACCGAATCCAAAAGAAGTTGGGCGGTGGGCACCGGCATTTTTGCTATCCCGGTGGAGAGAACAATGCAAACGTCCGGGAGCATGTCAAGAAGGCGAACTACGATCTCGCCTTCGTTGGCGGGGATACTTGCGCGAGACAGGATAGCGATCGAACGGGCGTGCCACGCCTGACGATAAACTCTATCAAAATGACACCTGAACAAGAGTTCCTGAGGTTTAAGAAATTGATGTTGAGGTGCGTTCCCCCGAAGTAAGACCGGCCGCCGGTTCACAGATCCCTCGACTCCACCACCGGCGCCACGGTGCTAGCGGAACGCACGATCTCTTCGTGCGTTTTCTGTACATCCGCCTGCGTGACACCCGCGACCGCGATCACTTTACGCGCGGCGTAGATGGGCGCATGCTCTTGCAGCGCTAGCGCAATAGCGTCGCTCGTCCGCGCATCCCGCTGGATGGTGCGATCGCCGTCACGCAAGAGGAGATGGCCGCTGTACGCATGCGCGACGGAAATAGCGTCGATGCACACACGGGCTAGATGACCGCCCGGCCACTTCGGCGCGGAGCCGCGCATTCCAGCGCGGATGGTTAGGGCATCGTCGGCGTCCACGAAAATCGGCATGCGCACCACGCCATTCTTTTCGCGTAACAGCACGGCGTGACGATTCGCGCCCAGATCCACCACGCTCTCGACCACCATCTCCACCGGCACGGTTTGCGCGCGCGCCGCGTCCACATGCCGTCCCGCCGCCACGGGTATCAGCACCATGCTGGCCGCGGACAACGCCACCCAAAGCGCTCTGAGCACGGTATGTCTCCCCGAGTCATCGACGATTCATCCAATGCAACTCTGGGTGAAGGTAGCAACGACCCTACCCAAACGCAGATCGAAGCTACGCCGATGCCGCTGCCGCTGCCGCTGCCGCACTCTCTCTCGGTGGCATTTCACGCTGCGCCGTGTCCTCCGCCCGGTAGCGCGACAATTTGTTGTAGAGCGTCTTCTCGCTGATCTCGAGCGCATGCGCCGTGCGCGCCTTGTTGCCGGAGAGCCGGGCCAGCGTCGACAAAATATACTCACGCTCGACTTGATCTAATGTCAATCCACTCGACACCCGCAAACCACTGGTGTCGTCGGGCCGCCCACCCAGATCCGGTGGCAAATGCGACTTAGCGATCAGCGGCTCGTCACACAAAATCAGCGCCCGCTCCACCGCGTTGCGAAGTTCGCGAATGTTTCCCGGCCAGCTGTGTCCACACAATGTCGTCTGCGCTTCTGCCGTGAGTCCTTGCACGCGTTTGCCCGACTCACGGTTGAACTTCTCGATAAAGTGTTTGGCCAACGCGGGAATGTCCTCGCGGCGATCCTTGAGCGGCGGCAGATGGATGTTGAAAACGGAGAGCCGGAAAAAGAGATCCTCGCGAAACTTCTCCAGCCGTACCTGCTCTTTCAAGTCGCGGTTGGTGGCACAAACCATCCGCACGTCCACCGCGATCTCGACTTTGCCGCCCAGCCTTCGCAACCGTCCCTCTTCGATCACGCGGAGAAATTTGCCCTGCAGATCGAGCGGAATTTCGCTCACCTCGTCGAGAAAAAGCGTCCCGTCGTCGGCCAACTCGAAGCAACCCAAACGGCGCTGATCGGCACCCGTGAAGGCTCCTTTTTCATAGCCGAAAAGCTCGCTTTCGATCAGCGTCGGCGGAATGGCCGAGCAGTTGATGGCGACAAACGGCCGCTCCCTCCGCGGCGAAAGTTGGTGCACGCTGCGCGCCACAACCTCTTTGCCGGTGCCGCTCTGGCCGGTGATGATGACGCTGGCGTGGCTCGGCGCGACTTTCTCGACCAACTCGCCCACGCGGCGCATTTCGGGGGAGGTGCCGATAAAATTCCCCTCGGCGCCGACTTCATGCAGCCGCCGCCTCAGCCCCTGCATCTCGCGCAACGTGGCGTTTTTCTCGCACGCACGCTCGAGGATCACGCGCAGCCGCGCCGCCTCCACGGGCTTCTCCACGAAATCGAACGCGCCGAAATGGATGGCCTCGACCGCTTTGTCGATGGTGCCGCGACCCGACAAAATGACAACTGCCGCATCGGGAACTTCTTCGCGCAGCGCTTTGAGCAGCGACAGGCCGTCGACCTTGGGCATCACCAGGTCGCTGATGACGACGTCCGGCCGAAATTCCGCCGCCTTGCGCAAGGCTTCGTTGCCATCCGCCGCCTGCTCCATGCGGTGCCCCCACGCGCCGAGCAGGTCGGAGAGCATTTCGCGAATGTCGTACTCGTCGTCTGCGATGAGGATCCGAGCCATGGTTCCTCCCTGGGGCTCTCAGGTAAGAACGACGGGACTGGATGTCAATCCTACCGGGCACTGGAAAAGGCGGCGACGGCGACGGATTGTTTGCGGAACTTGATTTTTGATCAACTTGCGCTTTTGTCTACCAGCTCGATCCCGAGTTTTTGCGCAACGGAAAAGATCCGATCGTCTCGGTAAAACTCACCGAACACGATTCGCTTGAGGCCGGCATTGGCAATCAATTTGAAGCAGGGCCAGCAAGGCGACGCCGTGGTGTAAAGGTCCGCGGCTTCAATGCTGGTACCGGCCCGCGCGGCTTGCAACACGGCGTTGGCTTCGGCGTGGATGGTGGCGACACAATGGCCGTTCTCGAGCATGTGCCCCGTTTCGCTGCAATGGGACATGCCACGAATCGAGCCGTTGTAGCCAGTTGACAAAATGATGCGATCGCGCACGAGCAGCGCACCCACGTGCTTGCGATCGCAGGTGGCGCGCGAGGCGACGACTTTGGCGATGTCGAGAAAATAGCGATCCCAATCGGTGCGCATGGCGGCATCGTAGCGGAGAATCGGGCGCCTGCGCGAGCACCCGAGCGGCCGCCCGTCACCTGCTTTGGAGCACGCGCGTCTCCATCCTTCCTCGCGGGAGCTTAAGAAGGAGTACGGCGATGACCCTCATGGCTTCCATTCTGGCGCTGATCGTGATCTCGTCCGATCGCTTTTCCACAGTTTCGCCGCGCGCGTCTGAACTGCCGCCACCCACCTCGGGGGCGCCCGCGCCAGGCGCGCCGCGATCGAGCGACGGCAGATCGACCCATCCGCGCGGCATCGAAGGGCGCGTGACATCGCTCGATCGAGCAACCGGCGCGCTGCAGATGCGCGGCAAAAACGGCCAATCGCTCACGCTCAAACTGCTGCCGGAAACCACGGTCTTTCTGGATGGCCGCGTCGGCCGACTCGCCGATGTGAAGCCAGGCGATGTCGTTCGCTCGGTCTTCGACGTGCGCAAATCGGGAAACGTGGCGAGCTGGATCGAAGTGGAGAAGAAAGAGAACTAAAGCTTCGCCGCCGTTTCGTTCGTCAGCAGATGACCGAGCCCCTTCTCCTGCATGAACCGCCGAATCTTCGCCACCGGCGAAGCGAACGTCTCGCCGGGCATCGGCACGTCGAATCCGTAACTCTCCGTCGCGCCCTGGAACGCCACGCGCGCCGTGCGGTAGCCTTCCACGACTCCGATCAATTTTCCGCTCGGCACTTCGAAAATCCCACCGCCCGACGTGCCATATCCGATCGGCGCATCGGTCTTCATCGCCTCGCCTTCTAGCTGGCTGACAATGCCCGCGGCCACGCTCAGCGAGCGTCCGAACGGCGCGCCCACCACCACCACGTCATCGCCAACGCTCGCTTCCGCATCCGAGGCGAAATCCACCGCTGGCAGCACCGCGCCCTTCACCTCGAGCACCGCGAGATCGAAATCGGGAACCGATCCACGCGCCACCACGTGGGCCGTGAGATCGCGCGCCGGCGCTTCGGCGAGAATGTGAAACACCACTTCGCCTTTAATATTCTCAGTATCGACAACGTGCGCGTTGGTCATGATCCACGTTCGCTCCTCGGCTCCACCGCGCGACGCGACCACCACGCCGCTCGCCGTCCGCACGGTCTTGCCGCCCGCATGAAGCTGCACCCGGACCGAGCGCGGTAGCGCCAGCCGCACCACCTCGCCGCGCGGCCCCCGCGCCAGCACCGACGCGGGAACGAGAGCGGCCAGAGCAAGCAAGCGGGCATTGGGCATCTTAGGCGCTCTCCTTTTTTGGGGGTTCAAGTCGCTGGACGAACGAGCCACGCACCGCGATCTATTCCTAAGATTCTTTGTGGTGTACTTTTTGGTCCAAAAATCAGAATGCGCTAAGCTTTCCCACCAATGCCACGCGCACTTTGCTTTTTTCTTCTGGCCTCCGCCGCCGCTCAAACCGCCGCCGCGAGCGACACCACCGCACCGGTCATCGAACACACGCCGGTCACCAGCGCGCCCGAGCACCAGGCCTTTCGCATCGAAGCGCGCGTCGCCGATCCGTCGGGGGTCTTCGATCCGCCCGCGGTCTACCTGCGCAACTCAGGCGGACGCGACTTCATCCCTCTGCGAATGGATCCCGTGAGCAACAAGGCCGAGCTCTTCTCCGCTGAAGTTCCAGCGAGTCTCGTCACCACTTCCCTCGAGTACTATATCGAGGCCTACGACCTGCTCGGCAACGGTCCGGCGCAGAGTGGAAACCCCAACCATCCGCACTTCATCGCCGTTGAAAAACCGGTGGCGCCCAAGAAAATAAATCCGCCCGCGGTCGTTCACGTGGCCATTACCAGCGCGGTCCGGGGCCATTCGGTTCCGCTCGAAGCGAAATTCGCCTCCGACAGCGGGATTTCGCACGCCGCCGTGATGTTCCGGCACGTGGGTGCAGCAGACTACTCCGCGCTGCCGATGATGGACGATGGAAATGGTCGCTACCTCGCCGAGCTTCCGGCGGCGCTGATCACCGGCGATTTCGAATACTATGTCGAAGTTTACGACAGCACCGGCGCCTTTCCGGGCCGTTCCGGTGCGGCGAGCGCGCCCTACCGCGTGGCGGTGGAATCCGAAGCGGTCGTTGGTCGGTTGCCGCCAACCGGACAAGATACCGGCGTCTCCCTTCCGGCGCACCCGCGTGTGCGCCCATTTCGCCCGTTTCTCGGCGAAGCGGCCGCGTGGACCATGCTCGCGACCGGCGTCGGACTGACCATCTTTGCGAGCGGCGAAGCGCTCGGTGGCTACCGCGCCAGCGACGCCTACCACGCGCAGCTCGATCACGAGGGCGTGAACAACCGCGACATGCTTGGCCTCGCCAACGCCTACGCCAAACGCTCCGAAGTCTTCGCGGGTATCGCGGCCGGCTGTTACATCCTGGGCGGCGTGCTCTTGGGCGTCGTTGAATCGGCGCACGACAAAGAGCTCGCGCGGCTCGAAGCCCAAGAAGCGAGAGGAGCGCGTCCATGACCGGCGTCCCAACGATGTCTGTGAGGACGCTGGCCGTCGTGGCGCTGATGGCACTGGCCGCTTGCAAATACGACGACGCGGGTAGCTCACCCGATGTGCTCATTACGTCAATCACGCACATCCCCGCTTGCGATACCGAGCCCACCGTTCCGTGCGACGCCAACACCAATTTCGACGACCAGGTTTCGCACTTGGACGTCTCGCTGATTCCGCCTGTTCCTACCGTCTCTCCGACGGTCATCTTCGGAAAAAACCATCTCAACAATATCGAGCTGATTAACGTGCCGGCAGGCCACTACACGCTTCACATCGACGCAGTGGCCAACAACAAATTCGTGGCGGCCACGGCCGAGAAGGAGATCGACGCTCCGGACCCCGCTGTTTCCATCGATTTCAAGGATAACGTCCCGGACGGCGGCTCGGCGGCGGCACAATAGGGCACAATTGGCAGCTAGCTTGACCCCTCGGCGTACGCACTGTACGCTTCTGAACAGTCGATTTCAGCGCGAGGGGCATCCATGGAGATCACCGACATCCGCGTATTCCCGGTCAACGAGGAGAAGTTGAAAGCCTACGTGACCATCACGCTGGATTCCTGCTTTGTGGTGCGCGATTTGAAAGTCATCAACGGCACCACCGGCCTCTTCATCGCCATGCCGGCCAAACGCCGCAAGGACGGCACGTTCAAGGACATCGCGCATCCGCTCAACAGCGAGACGCGTGAGCGAATCGAGAAAGTTATTTTGGCCGAATACGAGCGGGAATTGAAGAAAACGCAGCCCGTCGCTGCCAACGTCGCGTAGACTTCCAAGGATGACGGACTTCAAAGTTTTCACGGGCAACTCGCACCCAGATCTGGCGCGAGAAATCTGCACCTACTTGAAAACGCCGCTCTGCCGCGCTGACGTGGGCCGCTTCTCCGACGGCGAGACGCAGGTGGAAATCGGCGAGAACGTCCGCGGCCAGGACTGCTTCATCGTCCAGTCGACCAGTTCGCCGGTCAACGAGCACTTGATGGAGCTGCTCATCATGATCGACGCGCTCAAGCGAGCGTCGGCTGGCAGCATCAACGCGGTGGTGCCCTACTACGGCTACGCGCGGCAGGATCGCAAAGTGGCGCCGCGCACGCCGATTACCGCCAAGCTGGTGGCCGATTTGATCCAGACCGCTGGCGCCACGCGCGTGGTGTCGATGGACATGCACGCCGGTCAGATTCAGGGATTTTTCAACATCCCGACGGACCACCTCTACGCTTCGCCGGTCATGCTCGATTATTTGAAACAGCATTTTCCGACCGGCGACGATCTGGTGATTGTCTCTCCCGATGCCGGCGGCGTCGAGCGCGCGCGCGCGTACTCCAAGCGGCTCAACACCACGCTCGCCATCATCGACAAGCGGCGTCCGCGGCCTAACGTCGCCGTGATCACCAACATCATCGGTGACGTGAAAGGCAAAACCGCGGTCCTGGTCGACGACATGATGGATACCGCGGGCACCCTGACCATGGCCTCGCGGGCGCTGCTCGAAAAAGGCGCCACCCGCGTCGTGGCTCTGGTGGTCCATCCGGTGCTGTCGGGACCGGCGCTCCAACGGATCATCGAGTCCCCGCTCGAGCAGGTGGTGGTGACCAACACCATTCCGCTGACAAAGGAGGCGCGCGAGTGCAAGAAGATCGTGCAGCTTTCGGTGGCTCCGCTGCTCGGCGAAGCGATCCGTCGGATTATGACGGCGGAGTCGCTCAGCTCGCTGTTTGTGTAGGCGTCCAACGACTTGACATTTTGTAAATGGTCATCTAGATTCTAAACATGACCATTCCAGTGACAGCCTTCAAAAGCCACTGCCTCGAGATCCTTCGCAGCCTCGAAAAGAATCACCAGGCCATCGACATCACGCGGCGAGGAAAGGTGATCGCGCGAATCGTTCCTGCGCCCGGGGAAAAGGTCCTCAGTCCCATCGAGCGGGTTCGCGCCCAACTCGCGGGAACTCGTTTGCTGGCATCCCCCTCGGAATCGGTCCTCCACGACAAAGACTTCAACGCGCTTCGATGAACGTACTGCTCGACACGCACATCTGGGTTCGGTGGGTAACGCCCGACTCTTCGATGCGCGCGGCAGAGAGAGAGGCGCTCGATCGGCTTTCCGGCAAAGCGGCGCCGCTCCTCTCCGCAATAAGCCTCTGGGAAGTACAGATGCTCGTCCGCAAAGGGCGGCTGAAATTGCCGATGCCGCTAGAGCAGTGGTTTTCCAAGGCGGCGGCGCCCGATGCAGTAGAGATCGTTCCCATCACTGCCGAGGTCATTCTCGCGCTGGATCAGCTCCCGCGCAGCTTTCACGGTGACCCCGCCGATCGGTTGATCGTCGCATCGGCGCTCAGTCGCGGTGTTCCGCTGGCAACTGAAGACGGTGGAATTCGCCGTTCGCGCGTGACGCCGCTTTGGAAGCCTAGCTAGTCCGGGATCCCGACGGGGTAATAGAGCTACGGGGTAACGACGTCGACCGGATCGCTCTGCGCCGAAGCAGTGCATCCCCCGAAGAGCTCGTTGACGAGGGTGTTCTCGCCCGAGCCGTTGCAGAAAATCGCGCCCTTTTGGTTCACGATGCAGGTGGCGGAGCTGCCAACCGCTACAAACGCAGCGCCCGAGTGGAATCCGTAAACGTCGGCCGCTTCGCTGCGCGAAATCGTCGACCCATCGCCGAGCTCGCCAACGTCATTGAATTTCCAACACTGGACTTCACCAGCGTTGGTGAGCAAACAGGCGTGCCCCCCTCCCCCCCCACCAGCCAAGGCAACGATTCCGGGGGCGGTTCCAGCGATGGGGTGCGATTGAGTCGCCGGCCAAACCAAGCCGTCATAGCAGGACACGGTCCCATCCTTATAAACCGCGCAGAATCCGCTCCCGTAACAACCACCGATTTGTGTGGCGCCGGTAACGCCCGTGTCCGTGGGTGTTTTTTCCTTTCCGTAACCCCAGCATCTAACCGCTCCGGATGCGTCAAGGGCGCAATTGTAGTCTCCTCCGCACACCACTTGCGTTTGGCCGGAGCCAAGCCCTGTTGGTGTCACCGGCGCGCCATGCGGATTGCCGAGGTAGGAAACCGTTCCGTCGCCGTGTTGGGAGCGCGTGTTGTCCCCCCAGCACCAAACCGCCCCTGTTGCATCCACTGCACAGAATGAATGGTCGTTGCCGCAAAGGCTCTTGACCCCCGCGCCAATATTGGAGACGACGACCGGCGTCCCGCTGCTATTTTCACTATTGTCGCCGAGCGCACCGAGGCTGCCGTCTCCCCAGCAACGAACCTCGGTCGCCGTGGCAGCGCACGTGGTGCCACCGCCGTATCCGGCACCGCTGGCCAAATGGCCGACACCGGAAGAGAGACCTACCACGTTGACCAGGCCTGCTCGGTTTTGCGTTGTTCCGTCTCCGAGTTGCCCGGCGTTGTTGGTCTTGCCCCAACACTGCACACCACCGGCCTTGTTGATGATGCAGCCGCCGTCCCTACGGATGCTCATCTGAGAAGCGTTGGTAGCCAGCGCAAATGGAACGGGCAGCGGCTTCACACTCGGAAGCCCGTCGCCGATTGCGTTGCTGCTGTTACCGCCCCAACATTTGGCGCCACCGTTTGCGACAATCGCGCAGGTATGGCTCGAACTGGAGGAGATCGCGGACGCGCCGCTGATACCGACGTCCTTTGCCTTTCTTTGGGAGTTCCTGTCGTCCCAGCATTGGACCGATCCTGTGGCAGTGAGCGCACAACCTTCGTCTGGGCCACGGCCGGCCGTAATCGACACCAGCGCTCCGGTCAAACCGGTCACCGTTTTCAGGTTCGAACCACTGCTGAGACCCCAGCAATTCACAGCGCCAGTGCTGCTCAAGAAGCAGGCGTGATCTTCGCCCGAGGAGAGCGCAATCACGCCCGAGGAGAGACCGGTAACAGCGACGGGCGTGTTGCTATAACCCCCAACTTTCCGCGTTCCCCAGCAGTAAGCTGCTCCCGGCTGCGTAACCGCACAGGTGTAGCCGTTGCCTGCCGAAACTGTAGCGACGTTGCTGAGGTTCAACGCATCGACGGGCGTCGCACTCCGATCGATGCCCGTATTGCTGTCGCCGAGGCCGTCTCCGAGTTGGCCGTTCGTGTTGTCGCCCCAGCATTTGACGGTATGGGTCTTGGTCACCACACACGTGTGGGAACTCCCCGCAGAAACGGAGAGGGCGTTCGCTCCGAGACCCGCGACCAGCACCGGCACCTTCGACTCGGTATTCACTACCCCGTTGCCAAGCTCGCCAAAGTAGTTTCGACCGCCCCAACACCAGACGCTACCGTCGGCGACCACAGCGCAAGCGTGGTTCGTTCCGACCGACACGGAAACCGCGCTCGTGATGCCCGGAACATCGACCGGCATCGATTGGCGCATCGACTTGCGCACTCCAAGGAGAAAGGCGTTTTCCGACCCATCTCCGCCTCCTTCCTCGCCCCAGCATTTCACGGTTCCGGTGCTGGTTACCGCGCAGGTCGACACTTGGCTCGCCGAGATGCTGACCAGACCGGTGAGCAGTTTTCGCGTGGTGCTGCACATCCGCGTGCACTGGCCGTTGCTGCAGACGGCGGAACCGTCGTCGACGCCAGGACACGCAACACACCGGTTGCCGCAACTAAACACGCTCGAATCGGAGACACAGGTGCTCCCGCAGGCGTGGGCGCCCACGTCGCAAACGCAGCTCTGGCCGTCGCCGCTGACGACGTAGGGCCAAGTGCAGGTGACGACGCAACCACTCGTTCGCGTTCCGAAGCACTTGCCGTTTGCATCGCAGGTCTTGCTCACGTTGCAAGCGTTCCCGTCCTCGCACGCGGCGCCAACATCGGCCTGGTACGAACCGCAGACGCCACCCGCGCAAATACCAACACCCTTGAAGCAGGGCGGCGGCGTATCACAAGTGATCGACGCACAAGGATCGGTCGCGCATGCCCCAGCCGCGCAACCAAACGGGCACGTGGTCACATGCTCGACGTAACTACACGTTCCGGCATTGCAACTCCCCGCCGCGTCATGGGTGCTAAGCGTGTTGGCATCTGTGCAAAGTGGCGCTGGCGCAGCGTTGCACGTGACCTTTGCACAGAGATCGATTGTCGCTTGGCCTGTCAACGCCACGGTTAGGTTGGCGCCGTTCTGCGCATCGTTCTGCACACGCAAGAGCGCCGCATGGGCTCCCTGCGCTGTCGGCTGATACGTCACGGCAAGCGCGTGCTCCTCGCCCGGCTTGAGCGTGAAGACGGCCGCTGGAACGGTAAAGAACGCGGCCGATCCGCCTTCAATCGCGGTTCCCGTCACGGAAAGCGAAGCTCCTCCACAGTTCGAGACCACCGTGGTCTGGGTACTTGCCGTGCCGACCGCTGTATTGGCGAACGCTAGCGTCGCGGGAGCCGCGGCGATGCAACTGGTGGATGGACGAACGTTGGGCGCCCTACAACTGACCAGCATGAGGAGAGCCAACGAAAACCGGGGTGTTCGACGCATCCACTTCTCCTTGCCTCGGAAATCGTGAAACGAGGGACGATCGTACTCCAGTTAGCGCCACTCGAGGCCGGCCGTTACCATCGCGCCAACCGCCATTGCATGGATCGTGCATGGCATCCACCACGCGTGTGACCGGGAGGCCTTAGCGCATGGACAGGGTCAGGCGCGCACTTTGTTCGACCAACGACGAACTTAGCTCGGAATCCAATCCACGATGATCTGCGGCACGCGATTAAAGTCGTCGTCCGACGTCAGAACGGGAACGCCTGCCTCCATCGCCACTGCCGCAATCCAGATGTCGTTCGTCGGAATCGGCGTGCTCTGGCGCCGCAACGTTACGACGATAGCCCGATAGCGTTCGGCCGTCTCCGCGGTGGTGGGCACAACACGAACCCGGGGAGACGCGAGAAATTCATGCAAGAGCGCGCGGTTCTGCGCTTCACGGTTGCCGTTCGTGAAACCGGCCAAAAGCTCGCCCAAAGCGATCGACGGCAGCAAAAGTGCCTGCGCGCGACGCATGCGATCCACCGCGGTCGGATTGTTTCTCGCGGCCCACGAATAGGCGGACGTGTCGACGATGAGCGGACCTAGCGCCATAACTCTGCATCCACGCGCCGAAGCTTCCGCACGGACTTGTCGAAAGCCCGCCCTTCCTCAGCCGTCCACCGTCCAAAGAATCGATCGAGGTCGGTGTGGTCCTGCTCGACAGCCACGTACGCCAGCCCGGTAGCCTCACGGAGCAGCTCAACAACCGTGCGATTTAACGACGCCCCTCGACGCTGGGACTCGTGCCTAAGCGCGTTGTCCAAATCCGCCGGAACACCGCGCAACGTGAGCTGTCGCTGCTGTCCACGCGGGTACGCTTTTGTGCCTGCTTTTTTTGCCTGCATTCTGCATCCAGTTTAGCAGGCACTAATGACCGGCGCCACTCGAATGCGGGTCACTTCAAGAATGGGTTCTCGACACGAACCCCGTCGATGCTTTCCCCATGATTCAGATCCTCGCTCAGCACACGGCTGCATTTCGCCGCGGCGGCCGACTTGATGATCAGCGCATCCCAGAACGCAAGGCGATGCAAGCGATGGAGATCGATGGCCCCAAGAATGAGATCCGGGCGAATGATCACCACGTCGGTAGACGCAAGAACATCGATTTTTCTGCGCGCCACTTCCGCCGGCACGCCGAGCTTGCGCGTGGCCACAGAGAAGTATTCCTGCAACACCTGCGTTGAGAAAACCGCGGTCCCCTTCTCGATCCCCTCCGAGAGCAGCGCCTGCGCCTTCTTCTGTTTTGCGCCGGCATCAGCGTCGTCGGCATAGATGAGAATGTTGGTGTCGAAAAACGACCTACCGCTCACAACCGACCTTCGTAGGCATCCTCGCGGCGAAACTTGCGTCCACCGGAGTGGCCCGGATGCTCGCGCCAGAGCCTCCGCAATTCAGCGGCAAGGTCCTTGGAGTTAGCCTCACCGGCGACGCTTTCCAGAAAGCCACGGATGAGGCCGTTCAGGCTCTTGCCCTGACGCTCGGCAACTTGCCGGGCTCGCTCGACGATACCTGGCTCTATGGAAATGGTAAGGTTCATAAACACAGGATATGTGCACACGGATCCTGTGTCAAGACGTGCCTGGTTGGCCGGCTGATACGCACGCCTCCAATCCGCTGGACAACACCGTCGCTTTTTGCTACACGCCTTCCCTTTCGCTCTTAAGCCAATCCCATGCCGCGCTCTTGCGGCGGCTTAGAGCGTCGAGGAGTTCCACATGTCGCTCGATCAAACCGTCCTGAAGGCCACGCCGCGCGTCAAGCACGGCAAAGGCCCGGCCCGTCAGCTCCGCATGAAGGGCCTCATCCCCGCGGTCGTTTACGGTCCCTTCAGCCCACCGATGGGCCTCGCGGTTGACCCGGTCGCCGTCAAGACGGCCATCAACACGCCGCATAAGTTCAACACGGTCATTACCCTCGAGATCGAGGGCGGCGCCAAGAAGACCGTGCTCTTCAAGGATTGGCAAACCGATCCGGTCGAGCGGAACGTCATTCACGCCGACTTCCAGGAGATCCAGCTCGACAAGCCCGTGCGCGTCGACGTTCCGCTGGTCATGGTGGGCCGTGCGGCGGGCGCGGCGGAGGGCGGCATTTTGCAGATTGCTCGGCGTGTGATCACCGTCGAGGCGCTGCCCAAGGACATTCCGCACAAGATCGATGTCGATGTCTCGTCCCTGAAAATCGCCGAGTCGCTGCACATTTCCGACGTCACTGCGCCGGCCGGTGTGCGGTTCATCTACGCCACCAACTTCACCATCGCGGTGGTCGGTATTCCCGAGAAGGAAGAGGTCGCCGCAGTGGTGGCCGCTGCTCCGGGTGCCGAGGGCGCGGCTGCGGCGGGTGCCCCTGGCGCTCCAGCGGCTGCTGGCGCGGTTCCGGCGACGAAAGTTTCAGACAAGCCGGCCGAAGGCGCTCCCGAAAAGAAGGGCGGCGGCAAGGAGAAGAAGTAGGACGTGTTTCTGCTCGTGGGACTTGGCAACCCGGGCCCCGATTACGCGAACACTCGGCACAACGTCGGGTTCCGCGTGGTGGAGCGGGTGGCCGCCCAGAGCGGAATCGCCTTGGAGACGCGCAAATTTGGCGCGATCCTCGGCACGGGGAAAGTGGCCGGCGAACCGGCGGCGCTGCTTCTCCCGCAAACGTTCATGAACCTCTCCGGCGAGGCTGTGGGCGCGGCGGCGCGGTTTTGGAAGGTCGATCCGGCGCAGGTGGTGGTGGCGCACGACGAGTTGGATTTGGAGCTCGGTCGGGTGCAGTTGAAAGTGGGCGGCGGAACGGGGGGGCACAACGGTCTCAAGAGCGTCGTCGCTCATCTGGGACCCGAGTTTGTGCGGGTGCGCGTCGGCATTGGCCGTCCGCCGCCACGGTGGGATGCAGCAGATTACGTTTTGAAGGGATTTTCGAAAGCAGAGGAAGAAATCGCCGAGCAGCAGGTCGAAGTGGCCGCAGAGGCAACGGCGGCGGTTGTGAAAAACGGAACGAAAAAGGCGATGAACGATTTCAACAAGCGGTCAGCATAAAAAAGGCACTACCTCGCTGCGCGCCATAAAGCTCGCGGCTATAACCCGAGAGGAAACGCATGATGGAAACCACCAAGGCCGAAGCGGTTACAGACGCACCAATCGCGGCTAATCCCGCGCCTGGCAAGAAGCTGCGCGAGTATGAGTCAATCTACCTACTGAAGCCCGATCTCACCGACGATGTGGTCGAGAAGTTGGGCGCACGGCTCCGTTCCATCGTGCACCGCGAGGGCGGAAAAGTTTTGCGCCTCTCCAACTGGGGCAAAAAGAAGACGGCCTACCTGGTGAAGCACCAGGCGCGCGCCATCTACATCCACATGCTCTACCTCGGTAACCCCGGCATCGTAGCGGAGTTCGAGCGCAACCTGCGCATGACCGATGACGTGCTGAAGTACCAGACCGTCAAGGTCGACGAAGAGATCATTCACGAGGGGCGCGCGGTCGAAGCGGACGTCAAGCTCGCCGGCGACGCCGACCAGGTCGAGAAGCCCCGCGAAGAGATTCCACACGCGGCCGATGAAGTCGAAGCTTTTGAAGCGGCCCCCGAAGACCTCGTCTAAAGGAGATCACCATGGGTGAAATGGATAAGAAAATGGGTGGTGGTTTTGGAGGCGGGTACGGCGGCCGTGACAACGGCGGTGGCCGAGACGGTGGCGGGTTCGGTGGTCGCGATGGCGGCTTCGGGAGCGCAGACGAGGGCCGCGGCGGCGGTCGCGGTTTCGGACGTCGCCGCGTCTGCCGCTACTGCACCGAAAAGGGCGCCAAGGTCGACTACAAGGCTGCGGGTGAGATGCGCGGCTTTCTGACCGAGCGCGGAAAGATTATTCCGCGCCGGATCAGCGGCAACTGCGCCAAGCACCAGCGCGCGGTGGCTGTGGCGATTAAGCGGGCCCGGAGCATCGCGCTCCTGCCCTACACGCTGATGCAGGGGCCGTAAGACAGCCTCGAACTCTTCTCTTTCTTTTGGAGCGATCATGAAGGTTATCCTTCGCGAAGATCTTTCGAACCTCGGCAAGGCCGGTGAGTTGGTCGAGGTCAAGCCCGGCTACGGGCGTAATTATCTGCTGCCACGCGCACTGGCGGTTCCAGCCACCAGCGTGAACGTGCGCCAGATGGACCACCAGAAGCGCGTCATCGCGGCGCAGCAGGCCAAGGAACGCGCCAGCGCCACTGCAACCGCGCAGCGCATTAGCCAGATCGCCGTGACGCTCAAGCGCAAAGTCGGCGAGCAGGGCAAGCTCTTCGGCTCGGTGAGCTCACGCGATGTGGCGGAAGCGATGGCGGCGGCGGGCGCGCCGGTCGATCGGCACACCATCCAGCTGACCGAGCCCATCCGCGACCTGGGCACTTACGACGTGCAGGTCAAGCTGCACGCGGATGTGCAGGCGCAGATCAAGGTCACGGTCGCCGCGGAATAAGGGGTGCTCGAAGGGCTGCTGCTAACGGCCGCCCTTCATGCGGCCGCGCTTCACGATGCCCGTCCAGCACCGGCGGGCACAATCTGGAAGTTTGCCTTTGCCACACTGGACGTACGCCCGGAAGAGCTGCGGGCCGAATTGCCAGCGGGCTGCATTCTTCCCGCGGAGTTGCCATCGACAGGTCGGTTAGAATGCGCGTTGCCAGACAGCGTGTTGCACGCCGCTCGTGCGCAGGTGTTGTGGAACGACGGCAAAGTTGAGATCGCCCGGTTTTTATTCGGGACAGCCAGCGGCCCAGCTCACGAAGTCGTGAAGGACCTCATTCGCGTCTGGGGCAATCCTAGTCGTGAAATCACCCTGCTCCGAGAGCACCGTTGGCTCGTGGAGTGGGACGACGCGGAACATCGCGCAACGTTGGAAAGCGAAGGTCCGCGCCACGAGGAGCGCCCGGTCGTGGTGACGCTCGAGCGCAAGCCCCCGCAACCGACGGCTGAGTTTACAACGTTGCGGTTGCACCCATTCGCTCCGTTTCGTCTGAAGGGCCTACGGCGCGTCGAATACGACGGTGTTCTGCACGCCTCGGTATGGGGAACCAGCCTCACCGCCGCCGAAGAGGCGACCGGCACCGCAGCGTCTGGAACAACAGAGCGTGGTTACGCGGCCATCTACCGTTACGATCGGGCGACCCACCGCTGGCACGCGCTCTGGGAATTGACCCTCGGAGAGGAAGACGAGCCCACGCGGCTTCTCGGCGTCGAGGTCAGCGACGTCTCCGGAGATGGCAACCTCGACCTTGTTCTCCGCCTGGCCTGCCATGACTGCGGTGCTGCCGCGAGCGAGATTTACGTCAAGACCGTGCGCGCTGGGCGTGTGGTGGATCTCTTGGCCAAACACGATCTCTATCGCGCCACCGTTCAGCTTTCCCACGGTGAAATTCGAATCAACGAGCCAGGGAGTTCGGGCGACGCGGCCGGTACAACGGCGGTGTATGCTTACGACAAAGCAAAGGGGACATTCGTACTCATGCGGGAAGAATCGAACGCGGAAGACGATTAGTCAGAAACTTTACACTATTAAGCGTCGTACACTTTACAGATGCCGGGTACCGTTCCTAAATTCCCAGAGATGCCCATGTCTACCGCTCCACAGTCCGCACCATCAGCCGTTGCAGGCGCGAATAACGACGCCGTTTCCGAGCGTTACGAAGACATCGTGCAGCGCCTCTCTCGCGTAGTCGAAAAGCTCGAATCCGGCGGACTTTCGCTGGAGGACTCCATCGCCGCCTTTGAAGAGGGAATGCGACTGTCCAAACTTGGCGCTCACAAACTCGAAGAGGCCGAGCGCCGCGTCGAGGTCTTGGCGGCCGACGGTCGGACCCAGCCTTTGACCGATCTGGAGGAAGCCCCGCGTTAAGCACAGGGAGATCGCATGTCCCGACGAAAGAAAATCATGATCGTCGACGATGATCGCGACACCCGCGAGATGCTGAAAATGGCGTTGGAGTTTGAGGGGTACGACGTCTCCCAAGTGGCCAATGGTCTCCGGCTGCTCTCTATCCTGCACGTGGATCGGCCGGACCTCATCATGCTGGACGTGATGATGAGCTGGATCGACGGATTCGAGCTGTGCAGGGCCGTCAAGCAGAACGCGGAATTTCGCGATATTCCCGTCGTCTTTATTTCGGCCAAGAAGACTCAGTCCGACATTCGAACGGGGCTATTGGCGGGAGCTGCGGACTATTTCGCCAAGCCGATCGACATCGAACACATGGTGCTCAGAATCGAACAGTTGATTGGGCCGCTGGAGCGTCAACCCGGCCCGCTGGTGGCCTCGCCCTAGCGCTTCCTCGTTGCTTGTTGGTGTCCGACCGACCTGTTATACAAGCTCCCGTCGAAGGACGGGAGAATCAAGATGGCCGCAACTAAAGGCGAGGGGTCGACCGGGCGTTCGGAAGTTCGCACGACGCGGAAGGCCGCAGCAACTGTCGCCAGCCGGCCGACCAAACCTTCGGCCATCGATTGCGATTTCGGTCTGGCGTTTCGCTTAATGCCCCTGGTGCAGCGACGCAAGACCAGCACCGGCTAGCTTTTCGAAGTCTAGCGCGCGCCCTTCTTCTGCTTGAACAAGAGTCGAATCGGCACCCGAAATCCGAAGGTTTCGCGCATGCGGTTCGACAAGAACCGGCGATACGATTCGGTGACCGCCTGCGGCCGGTTGCAGCTGATGGCAAACGCGGGCGGTGAGTTGGCCACCTGCACGGCGTAGAAAAATCGTACTGGATAACCGCGCCACAACGGCGGCGGTTGCGAATTTTGGCAATCCTGCACGAACGCATTGAGCGCAGGCGTGGGCACGCGCTTTTTGCTTTCGTCGAACAGCTCGATGGCCAGGTCAAGCACCTTGAACACATGCTGTCCCGAAAGCGCCGACGTGAAGAGCGTTGGCGCCCAGGCCATGAATTTGTAGCGAATGGCCAGCTCTTCGCGGAACTTGGCCACCGTGGTGGCGTCCTTCTCGATCAGGTCCCACTTGTTGATCACGAGGACGACGGCACGTCCCTTCTCCTCCGCCAATCCCGCAATGCGCGCGTCTTGATCGGCGGTGACTTCGAGCGCGTCGATCAACACCACCGCGACGTCGGCGTCTTCGATCCGCGAGAGCGCTTTCTGAACGGAGAACTGCTCGACGCGATCGTCGATGCGGCCACGGCGACGAATGCCCGCGGTGTCGGTGAGCACGAAATGGCGTCCGCGGTAGTCGAGCGTTTCGTCGACGGCGTCGCGCGTGGTGCCTGGCAGCGCGCTGGCGACGAACCGCTCGGTGCCGAGCAACTTATTTAGGAAGGTGCTCTTGCCGACGTTCGGACGGCCGACGACCGCCAGACGAATTTCGCGAATCCCCTCGACGGGTGCGCTTTCGGTTTCTTCCGGAAGCCGCGTGATCACATCGTCGAGGAGCTCGGCCAAACCGCGGCCATGCTCCGCACTGATCGGAAACGTGGCGGTCAATCCAAGCTGATGAAAATCGGCCAGCGCGCTTTCCAACTCGCGCCGCTCGCCGTCGATCTTATTCACCGCGAGGAGCACCGGTTTTCCGCTCTTGCGCAGAAGCTGCGCGAGCTCATCATCCGAGCTGGTCAGGCCGGCATTGCCGTCGACCACCAGCACGATCACCTGCGCTTCTTTGATCGCCACCTGCGCCTGCTCGCGGACCGCTTCAATCAAAGGCTCGTCGCTGCGGTTAAGAAATCCACCGGTGTCGACAAGCGTAAACGCGCGGCCGCCCCAGTCGGCATCCTTGTACAAACGATCGCGCGTCACGCCGGGCGTGTCTTCGGTAATCGCGGCGCGATGGCCGACGAGACGGTTGAAGAGCGTCGACTTGCCCACGTTGGGGCGACCGACGATGGCAACGAGAGGCAGCATTAGGGCATGTCCTCAAATGGCGGCGGGAACCGAGACGAGCGATCGCGGGCCGGATGCTGGCCTTCAACCACGCGCACCAGCGCGAGCCGTGCCGCGGCTACGGGAGTCGCGGCCGAGCGCGCGCACGAGGAGGACGCGAAGGCGCACTTTTTCGTGCGTCGAGCGGCCCCCGCAGGAGCACGCAATCCGACCGGGCGCTTCCAGCGCCACCTTGCGGGCCGGTCGCGCTTCCAGCATGCGCGGCAAGCACGTTCGCAGCCGGCCCGTGATCGCTCGTCGTAGGTCGTGGTCATTTGAGGACATGCCCTAATTGGCCAAATATTCTTGGAGCGAGCGGACGTCCGGCGGACCTTGGCTCGCACGCTCCAGCGCCGCCAACGCCGCGCGGGCGGCCGACAGCGTCGTCACGTACGGCACGCCTTGCAAGAGGGTCTCGCGGCGAATGGAGTAGCTGTCCGAAATTTCTTTTTTGCCAGCCGTGGTGTTGATCACGAAAGCGATATCGCCGTCGATGAGTCGATCCACGATGTGCGGGCGGCCCTCGGTCACTTTGAAAACGTCTTCGGCGGCAACGCCTTGCTCGCGCAGATAGCGGGCCGTGCCCCGCGTGGCGATGATCTCGAAACCGAGTTTCACCAGACGCGTGCCGATTTCCGAAGCGCCCGCTTTGTCCTGATCGCGCACCGAAATAAAAACGCGACCTTTCGACGGCAACGCGTTACCCGCGGCGGCTTGCGCTTTGAGATAGGCCGTCGGGAAATCGGTGGCGATGCCCATCACCTCGCCGGTCGATCGCATCTCGGGACCAAGCATGGTGTCGACGCCCGCGAAACGGGCGAAGGGAAACACCGGCGCTTTCACTGCGACGTGCGGCAGAACGCCCGTTTTTCGCTCGACGATGCCCTGCTCTTTGAGCGACCGGCCGATCAGCGTCAGCGCGGCTACTTTCGCCAGCGGCACGCCCGTCGCTTTGGACACAAACGGAATCGTGCGCGACGCGCGCGGATTCGCTTCCAACACGAAGAGCTTTCCATTCTCGATCGCAAACTGCACGTTCATGAGTCCGCGCACTTGGAGCCCACGCGCTAGGCGCCGCGACCAGTCGACGATCTGCGCGAGCACCGGCGGCGCCAGCGAAAACGGCGGCAACGCGCAGGCCGAGTCGCCCGAGTGAATACCGGCTTCCTCGATGTGCTCCATCACGCCACCGATAACGATATCGGTACCGTCGGAAACGATATCGACATCCACCTCGGTGGCGTCGCGCAAAAACCGATCGATGAGGATCGGCCGCTCTGGTGAGACGAGCACCGCTTCATTGGCGTAGCGGCGCAGATCATCGTCGCTGTAGACGACCTCCATGGCGCGCCCGCCCAGCACGAACGAGGGCCGCACCATCACGGGATAGCCGATGCGCTGCGCCACGCGGACCGCTTCCTCGGCTGATCGCGCCACGCCATGCTCGGGTTGCGCCAGACCAAGCTCGCGCACCAGTGCCGCCCACTGCTCGCGATCCTCGGCGCGATCGATGGAGTCGACCGATGTTCCCAAGATGGGAACGCCCGCCGCCTCCAGGCCCCGCGCGAGTTTCAGCGGCGTCTGTCCGCCGAATTGCACCACCACGCCCTCAGGCTTCTCGACGCGCGCAACGGCAAGCACGTCTTCCAACGTGATCGGCTCGAAGTACAAACGATCGCTGGTGTCGTAATCGGTGGAGACCGTTTCGGGATTGCAGTTGAGCATCAGCGTTTCGAAACCGGCCTCGCGCAGCGCATAGGCGGCATGCACGCAGCAGTAGTCGAACTCCACGCCCTGCCCGATTCGATTGGGACCGCTGCCAAGCACCAAAACCTTGCGCCGCGATGTCGGACGCGCCTCGTCTTCCTGCTCGTAGGTCGAATAGAGATACGGCGTCGACGATTCGAATTCCGCGGCGCAGGTGTCGACGCGCTTATAGACCGGTTGAGGTTTCTCAGCGGCCAGCGAGAGGTGCTTTTTCCCCGAGAGCTTGGCGATGCGCGCATCCGAAAATCCGAGACGCTTGAGCGCGAGCAGCGGCGGCGCGGTACCTGCCGTGATGCGATCTTCGACTGCAACGAGTGCGGCGATTTCGCCCAGGAACCAGGGATCGATTCCGGAGAGCGAATAGATCTCGTCGATGGAAATCCCGGCGCGAATCGCTTCCGCGACTGCGGTGAGCCGCGACGGCGACGGGCGCTTCACCGCCTCGCGCAGATCGGTTGGCGCTCGCAACTTCTGATCGAGTCCCGTCGCACCGGTCTCCATGGAACGCAGCGCCTTCTGCAGCGCCTGCGCAAACGTGCGCCCGATGGCCATCACCTCGCCTACGGATTTCATCGCCGTGGTGAGCGTGTCGTCGGTGTGCGGAAATTTTTCAAAATTGAAACGCGGAATTTTCACGACCACATAATCGAGCGCCGGTTCGAATGAGCACGGCGTCGTTTTGGTGATGTCGTTCTTCAGCTCGTCGAGCGTGTAGCCCACCGCGAGCTTCGCCGCGATTTTCGCAATGGGAAATCCCGTGGCTTTGCTGGCCAGCGCGCTGGAGCGCGACACGCGCGGGTTCATCTCGATGACCACTTGCCGCCCCGTACGCGGGTCCACCGCGAACTGCACGTTGGAGCCGCCAGTCTCCACACCAATCTCGCGCAGCACCGCGAAAGCCGCATTGCGCATCTGCTGGTATTCGTCGTCGGTCAGCGACTGGCACGGTGCCACGGTGATGGAATCGCCGGTGTGCACGCCCATCGGATCTAAATTTTCGATGCCACAAATCACGATGCAGTTGTCGTTGCGATCGCGCATCACCTCGAGCTCGAATTCCTTCCAACCGAGCAGCGACTCTTCGATCAGGATTTCGTGAACCGGCGATTGCGCGAGTCCCCATTTGGCCGCGGATTCCAACTCGGCGTGGTTGTAAACGACGCCGCCACCGAGACCACCGAGCGTGAAACTCGGCCGCAGCACCAGCGGGTAACCAAGGTCGGTTCCCAGTCGCAGCGCGTCCGCGACCGTATGCGCAACGCCGCTCTTTGCAACGTCGAGACCGATCTTCACCATGGCCCGCTTGAAGAGTTGGCGATCCTCGGCCTTTTTGATCGCGCCGATCTGGGCACCGATCAAGCGACAACCGTGCCGCTCCAGTGCACCATTTTCGGAGAGCGCGACCGCCAAGTTCAACGCGGTTTGCCCACCGAGCGTTGGCAGAAGCGCGTCGGGTTTTTCGCGTGCCAAAATCTGCTCGAGCACTTCCGGCGTCAGCGGCTCGACGTAGGTTCGATTCGCCAGCTGCGGATCGGTCATGATCGTCGCTGGATTCGAATTGACGAGCACGACTTCGTAGCCCTCTTCGCGCAGCGCTTTGATGGCCTGCGTTCCGGAGTAATCGAACTCGCACCCCTGGCCGATCACGATCGGTCCGGAGCCGATAAGGAGAATTTTATGAAGGTCGGTTCGGCGCGGCATGACGAGGGACGTTTAGCACGGCAACGGGGTATGTTCGAGAGCATGGCCCACTGGCTCGTCAAAACCGAACCGACCGTTTTTTCGTTCGACGATCTCTGGAACGCGCCGAAGCGCACGTCAACATGGGATGGCGTGCGAAATTTTCAGGCGCGCAATTTTCTGCGCGATGCGATGAAGGTCGGCGACGCGGTGCTCGTCTACCATTCCAGCGTGGAGCCGATGGCAATAGCCGGCGTCGCAGAAGTGGTGCGCGCGGGTTATCCTGATCCGACGCAATTCGATCGCAAAAATCACCACTACGATCCCAAGGCGAAGCCCGAAACGCCAACCTGGTTCCAGGTGGATTTACGTGCGGTGAAAAAGTTGAAGCGGCCGGTGACACTCGCTGAGATGAAAAACGTTCCGGAGCTTTCGGGAATGATGCTGTTGCAGCGTGGCGTACGACTCAGTGTGCAGCCGGTTTCGCCGGAGCATTTTCGTTGGATCGTTGCGGCGGGGTTTTAGCGCATCAAGGATCGTCATGGCCGGGCTTGACCCGGCCATCCACGTGGTGGTTGCTGGCTCGCTGCACGTGGATGGCCGGCTCTTCGGCCGGCTATGACGGTCGTCGCTCCGACGTTGGTGCGTGCGCCGGAAAGCTCGGCTTGTCGAACCGATAAATCGCCGACAGTGGAATGTTGCGATAGCGCTCGACTTTAATTTCCATCCGCGAGAGCTCCCATACGAATGCACGTCCCAACGGTTCTCCGCGGGCACGACGCCGGCGCACTTCGCGCAAAATTGCTGTTCGCGCTTCGCGCGGATGACAAAGAAATCCCGCTGCAAAAATGTATGCATCACCCACCGGAATCAGCCGCGCTTCGATGAGATCTTCTTTGACGAGTCCGGCGATGTGGCGACGTTCGGTTACGCGCAGCAAGTCGCCGTGCAGAACGTCGCGAACATCCGCCGTCCCCTTGTCGAGGTGAACCACTTCGTAGAGTCCATGCAACGTACGAGTGAGGCCCAGCGCGGCCGCGCGCGCTTCGTCGGACAACGCCTCGCCCTTCTGCGCTAGAAAAAGTTCAGCAGGCGTGCGCGGTGGATTCCCTTGCGGACGCGCGAAAAGAAAATGATCGAGAAACGCCGCCGAGCGCGCTTCGAAGGCACGATCGTTGTCGAAAATTTCACCGGTCTCGGCAAAAAATTCTTCCTTAGCGCGAACCAATTCGGCGGTCGCGTCGGCGCCCGTGGCAAACGACGTCAACTGCTCCAGGACCGACGCCAGCGCACTCACGGCGTTTCCATCATCCGCAAAAATCGCTGAAAAAGATGTCGCGCATCGTGCGGCCCTGGGCTCGCTTCCGGATGGTACTGGACCGCGAACGCGCGCTCGCCGGGCACCTCGAGGCCTTCTACGGTGTCGTCGTTCAAGTTGACATGCGTGATGCGCCCCTTGCCTTCCAGCGACTTCGCATTGACGGCGAAGCCGTGGTTTTGCGAGGTAATGTCAATACGGCCGGTGGCGATTTCGCGCACGGGATGGTTGCCGCCGCGGTGACCGAATTTAAGTTTGTAAGTGCTGCCGCCGAGCGCCAGCGCGAGAATTTGCTGGCCGAGACAAATTCCAAAGAGCGGAACTTGGCCGACAAGTTTTTCCACGGTCTGCGCTGCGCCAACCACCGCGGCCGGATCGCCTGGGCCGTTGGAGAGCATCACGCCATCAAGACCGCGCGACATCAGATCCGACGCTTTCGTGTTGGACGGAAACACGGTTACCGTGCAGCCGGTCAACGCAAGCTGACGCAGAATGCCGCGCTTGGCACCGAAGTCGATCAGGCCAACGCGCTTTTTCATCTCGCCGACCGCGGGCACTTCATAAATTTCACGGCAGGAAACTTCGCTCGCCAGATCGCGCCCGGTGAGTCCCGGCGCGGCCGCGGCGCGTTTTTGCAAT
>JAHFDP010000064.1 GCA_023248955.1 Deltaproteobacteria bacterium | reverse complement strand
ACCGCGTTGTTGGGATCTTGCAACTGCGCGCGGGCGGAGAGCGCGCTGGTTTCATCCTCGGAAAGGCCGAGGTGGCTGACCGCCACGAGCAGATCGACCTGCGGCCGGAGGAGCGCTGAGTAGTACTCCATCACCTGCTGCGGATCGACGGGCTGAATGCCGAGGTTGTTGCCGCCTTCGACGATGCTCACCAGCGAATCGAAGTTGCCAAGGCCGATCACGCCGACCTTCAGTCCATCGACATTGAGTATCGTGAACGGCTGCACCCAGCGCCCCAGCTGGCTTTGCTGCGGATCGACCCAGTCGGGAAAGATGTAGTTCGCGGCGAGTACCGGATAGGCGGCCCAGCGAGAAATCTGGCTGGCGAGATTGTCGATGCCTTTGTCGAACTCGTGGTTGCCGAGCGCGGCGGCGTCAACGCCGAACGCGGTCATGGCGCGCATCTCCGCTTCGCCCGCGTACAAGTTGAAAATCGGCGCGCCCTGGTAGCAGTCGCCAGAGTCGAGGTGAATCACGCGCTGCGCCCGCGTGCGTTCACGGCGCAGAATCGTCATCATGCGCGCGGCGCCGCCGACCACGACGGAAGATCCCGAAGCCGCTGCGGCGCCCGTGGGATCGAGCAGGCCGAGTCCGTCCTGTTTGTCGAAGATGTTGGGCACCATCGAGTAGGGCAAGAGCCGCGAGTGGATGTCGGAAGTGTGCAGCACCGTGAGCCGAACGTCCTGGCCCGCCAGCGCGGGTGGGTTCATGTGCTGCGTGCAGGCGATCAGCGACGCGCAGATCAGAAGCGCGCGAAGGCGCGGAGCAAAGGTGGAAGGAGGCATCAACCGGCTTTTGGCGAAGAGGAAGCGAGCGCTGGCAGGAACGAGCCGCGGCGTATAACGATACGGTTGCGAGAGGTCAAGGGACCGCCGAAAAGCAATACGTAATGGAGTGGATGCGCGCGCCCGCTTCTGCTACACGCCCGCCTCATGCACGCGCCCGGTACGAATGACGTCGGCCTGAAGCTGGTCATCGCCTACAAGACGGTGAAAGGCGCCGTCGAGCTAGCGCTGTCCATCATGCTGGTGGCGGCAGTTGCTGGTGGACTTGCCGATATGTTGCAGGAGTTCGCCATCGGGTTGCGCTTGCATGTCACGCGCGCCTGGAGCTTCACCGTCGCTGAATTTCTCTTCAACGCGGCCACGCGCGACAACTTGCAGCTCGTGAGCTTGGCGCTCGGCATGGATGGCCTGCTTACCTTCATCGAGGGTTGGGGGCTGCATCTGCGCAAGCGCTGGGCGCCGTGGCTGGTGGTCTTGGCCAGCGGATTTCTCTTGCCGTTCGAGGTGCTGGAGCTTTCGCACGGCGTTAGCCTCGGGCGCGTCTTGGTGTTGCTTGTCAATCTAGCGATCGTCGCTTACATGGCGAGCCGCGTGATTCGCGAACATGCAACGCACGGCACCCATGCTTAGTTTCCCACGCCCTTGACGAAGGTTCCCATGGCCAAGCACGATCCCAAAGAGGCGTCCACGAAGGAGCCGGAGCTCGATCGGCTCACGGTCAAGCAGCTTCGGGAGATGGCCAAGACGCGCGGCATTGGCGGCGTGGCAAAGTTGATTCGCGCGGAACTGCTCAAGCTGCTTTCGGGGAAATCTACGGGGAAAGGTGCGTCGGATAAAGCTGCGTCGGATAAAGCGTCATCCGTTGAGCGGCAACTGATGCGGCCGAGGGCGGGTACGGAAAGTCGGCCGAGCGAGCACGCCGAGACGCCGACGGCCCCCCTGGAGTTGGCCTCCGCGGGCGCGCTGGAATCGCCACCGCCACCGTTCATCGCGCCGCCGCCCGAGTCGCCTGTTGCACCGGTTGTGCCACAACCGGCGCCCGTTCAGGTGCACATTTCGCCGTTTTTGCAGCACGAGCACCTCGGCGAATTGCCGCAAGGCTACGGTGACGGAACCGTCGTTTGCCTGGCGCGCGATCCGCACACGCTTTTTGTCTATTGGGATTTCACCGAGGAGATGTTGCGTCACGCCGGCGACGGTTTGTCGCATCCGCGCGCGGAGCTTTTTCTGCTAACGCACGGGCAACTCGTGCGGCGTCAGGAGATCCATTTCGACGCGCGCGCTTGGTACCTCCACGAGGTGGAGCCGGGTCGCGACTACCGCGTGGAGCTGTCGCTGGTTGGTGCGGATGGGATCGTGCGTCGCGTGGGTCGCAGCTCAAATGTGGTGAGCACGCCGCGCGTGGGGCCGAGCGAAATTGTGGACGATCGCTTCGTTTGCATTCCGTATGAAACGCCGCTGGGTGCGCTTGACGTCGCCACGCGCGCGGAGGCGTTTCCGGTGCCGTCAGGTGAAGCGCGTCATCCGCATGCGGATGCGGTCGGGTCGTCGTTGCAAAGCTCGTCTTCTCTTCACACGCGGAGCGCACAGTGAAGGGAGTGCTCTCCATCGTTTTGCACGCGCACCTGCCGTTCGTGCGCCACCCCGACTATCCGGAATTCCTCGAGGAGGATTGGCTCTACGAGGCGATCAGCGAAACCTATTTGCCGCTCCTGGCGGTGATGGATCGCCTGGTCGACGATCGTGTTCCGTTTCAGCTCACGATGACGTTGTCGCCGCCGCTGGTGTCGATGCTGCGCGACGAGATGCTGATGTCGCGCTACGCCGCGCGGCTCGACAAACTTTGCGAACTGACGTTGCGCGAAGTGGAGCGCACGTCGAAGGATGCGACCTACGGACCGCTCGCGCGCTACTACCGCGACCATTTCGACGAGCTGCGGCGCCACTTTCACGATCGCTACCGGCGCGATCTGGTCGGCGCGTTTCGGCGGTTGCAGGATGCGGGCGCGCTGGAAATTCTGACGTGCGGCGCTACGCACGGTTTTCTGCCGCTGATGATTCATCCGGAAGCGGTGCGCGCGCAGATCAGCGTCGCGGCGCAGCACTACCGGATGCACTTCGGCCGCGATCCCAAGGGCATTTGGCTGCCGGAGTGTGGCTATGCGCCGGGCGTCGATGCGGCGTTGGCGCGCGAGGGAATCCGCTACTTTTTCGTCGACACGCACGGTGTGGCCGATGCGGTGCCGCGTCCACGTTTCGGGGTACACGCGCCCATTTTTCTACCGAGCGGCGTGGCCGCATTTGCGCGCGATCAGGAATCGAGCCTGCAAGTTTGGAGCGCCGAGCACGGCTATCCCGGCGACGGCGACTACCGCGAATTTTACCGCGACCTTGGTTACGACGGTCCGTACGACCATGTGAAACCGTACGTCCAGGCCACCGGCGCGCGGAAAAACCTCGGCATCAAATATCACCGCATCACCGGCAAGGTGGCGCTCGGCGACAAGGCGCCTTACGACCCGCACCGCGCGCGGGAACGGGCCGCGCAGCATGCCGGCAATTTTCTTTTCAACCGGCAGAAGCAGATCGAACACCTGGCCGCGAAGATGGGCGGGCGGCCGCCGATCGTGGTGTCGCCGTATGACGCCGAGCTTTACGGACACTGGTGGTACGAGGGTCCGCAATTTTTGGATTTCCTCATTCGCAAAGCCGCGTACGACCAGGATGTGTTTCGGTTGGCGTCGCCGGCGACGTATCTGCGCGAAGTGCCGGTGCAGCAGGTGGCCACGCCGCCGACGAGTTCGTGGGGTGCGGGCGGTTACGCGGGGGTTTGGCTCGATCCGTCGAACGATTGGATCTACCGCCATCTCCACAAGGCGTCCGAGCGGATGATCGAGTTGGCCAAGGGCAACGACGATGCGCCGAGTGGGTTGCGGCGCCGGGCGCTGAATCAGGCGTCGCGCGAGCTGCTCTTGGCGCAGTCGAGCGATTGGGCCTTCATCATGAAGACGGGGACGATGGTCGACTACGCCGTGCGGCGGACGAAGGATCACGTGCTGCGGTTCACGCGGTTGTACGAGCAGTTGAAGAGCGATCGCGTGGATGAGACGTGGCTCTCGGAGATCGAGTCGCGGGATAATCTTTTTCCGGAGATCGATTACCGCGTCTATCGATAACCTGATTGGCGTTCGCCCATGAGTCATCTATACTCATGCCATGAGTCAACGTCTTCAAGTGCTTCTCCCCGAGCGCGAACTCCGGGAAATCCGAAAGGTCGCCAGTCGGGCGCAGACCACGGTGGCCGACTGGGTCCGCAAGGCGCTGCGCGCGGCCATGCGCGAAGAAGCGCCCGCCACGTCAGACAAGAAACTGGCGTCCATTCGTTCGGCGGCGCGTCACGCGTTCCCCACCGCTGACATCGATCGAATGCTTGCCGAGATCGAGCGGGGCTACGGCGAGACGGAATGATCTTCGTCGATTCGAATCTTCCCATGTACCTGGTCGGCGCGCCGCATCCGCACAAGGCCGATGCGCAGCGGATCCTCGAACGCGCGGTGATGAACCGTGAGCGGCTGGTGACCGACGCCGAGGTCTTTCAGGAGATTTTGCATCGTTACACCGCGATCAACAGACGTGCCGCCATCCAGCCGGCGTTCGACGCGCTCGAAGCCGTGGTGGACGAGACATTCCCCGTCGACAAAGCGGCGATCTTGCGCGCCAAGGAGATCGTGCTCGCCTACCGCGGTCTTTCTGCGCGCGACGCGCTGCACGCTGCGGTGATGGAGCGGAACGGCGTGGTGCGGATTTTTTCGTTCGACAAAGGATTTGATGATTTGCCGCGAATGAAGCGGGAGTTCTAAGTATTCGGTGCGAATGCGAAGCGAACGACCGCGGCTCACTCAATCGCGCACAACTTATCGGTCTGACAATATTTCCCAATCGGACTCCCAAGCAGATCGACCGCATCCAGGCACGAAAATCCGATGGCGCAGACATGGTCGCGATTGCAATCGCGGCTGCAGAATCCGCCGGTCGGCGTGATCTCGTAGTCCTGCGTCGGTAGGCAAAGATTGTTGATTCCGACGCAATCAGAATCGTTGGAGCACGCGCTGCAAGCAGTCCCGCCCGGGATGCCCGCCGGCCCACCGTCAATTGTTCCGGCATCGCTGGCGTCGCAATCGACATCGGGAACGCAGCTGACGCCGGCGGCTTTGCCGTTGGTGTCGTCGATGGTTTCGCAGCTGAAACCTTTGGGGCAGCTCGCACGCGCGCAGTCCGTGCCGCAAAAGCCAAAGGCTGCGTCGGGCTGATCGGAGGGGACGAGGCAGAGATTGGTGGCGCCGCAATCGCTCGAGACTTTGCACGGGCCGCACAACCCGGATGGAGCGCTCACCAGTCTGGGTGGCGACAGTCCGGCGTCGGCGATCGCCTCGGTCGGTTGCGCATGCGTGCAGGCGAGTAGCAGCAGGGTGGAGACGAACGGAAGAAAATCTCCGATCCGACGGCGCATCTCGCCTCCAAGACTCGATCGGAAGGATACACCCGGTCATCCGACACCCGAATTTTGGGACACGCCCTGGCTATCCGCGCGGGGCGTGCGCAGTTTTGCGTCAATGTCCAATGCTGCGCTCAACGGAATGCGGATCGCCGTCGTGGCGCCTCCCTTTTTGCCCGTGCCGCCGACCGACTACGGTGGAACGGAGCTGATTCTCTTCGAGCTCACGCGCGGGCTGGTCGAGGCGGGTGCCGAGGTCACGCTCTTTGCGTCCGGTGATTCGCGGCCAGCGCCGGGCGTGCGCCTGCGCGCGTTGTTTCCGCAAGCGACTTCGTTTGAAGCACCGATCGACCGCTTCCTGGAAGGCGCGTCGATTGCGCAGCCCGATCGCACGGCGCACCGCGGGCCCAAGACCGACAGCTGGTGCGAGCTCGAGCATGTGCATTGGGCGATGAGCGAAATCGCGCGCGGCACGTTCGATCTCGCGCACACCCACACGCCGGCGGCGCTGCCGTTTGGCCGCGACCTAGCGCTTCCCATGGTCCACACGATTCATCATGCGCGCGACGAAGCGCTGACGCAGTTTTACGCGCGGCATGCATCGCAACGTTTGCGGTTCGTGGCCATCAGCGCGCGGCAGGCCGAGCTCGTTCCTGAGATCGACTGCAACATCGTCCACCATGGGCTCCGCGCGGACACCTATCCGCTTGGTGAAGACCGCGGGTACGCGCTTTTTCTCGGGCGCCTTTCACGGTGCAAGGGACCGCACGTGGCCGTCGAAGCCGCGCGCGCCGCGGGATTCGAAATTCGTGTTGCCGGTGAATTTCACGCGGTGGAATCGGACGCTGACTACGAGCGACTTTTGTGCGCGCGGCTTTCGCGTCCCGGCGTTTTTGTGCTGGGTCCCGTCGGCGGCGAGCACAAGCTCGAATCGCTGGCGGGCGCGCGGGCGCTGCTTTTCCCGATCACCTGGGAGGAGCCGTTTGGTCTCGCCGCAGTGGAAGCCATGTTGTGTGGCACACCGGTCATTGCCTTCGCGCGGGGCTCGGCACCGGAAATTATCGACGAGGGCGTGACGGGTTTTTTCGCGCGCGACGCCACCGAGATGGCGCGCACGCTGAGCCACTTGGATGGATTCGATCGCGCCCGCTGTCGTGCGCGTGCGCGCGCGCGCTTTTCCACGGAGACCATGGTCGAGCGCTACGCCGAAATTTACGGTGAGCTCACCGGTGCAGAGGCTGTTCCCGTTGTGCGGTCACGTCTAAACGATGGGCTAACCGCTGGCCGATGACGCGGGATTTTCCAGGATCGATTCTCGTCCCGACTGGACCGGGATTTCTCGGTTACGACCTGGCTAAGCTTCCCGAGTCGACTGGCGTTGAGAAGCTGGTCTTGAAACGCGGAAATCTATTCGCGGTGACCAACCGCGTCGGTGACATTGCGCCGGCCGGTGCGCGCGATCAGGGTTGCTACTTCGGCGACACCCGTTTTCTCTCGGCGTTGAAGCTCGACGTGGCGGGCGGTCCCGCGATCTGTTTGTCGTCGCAGACGTGGTCCGATGCGCTTTCGCAGGTGGATCTCACGGTAACGTCCCACGCCTACGGTGGGGCGTTCGCGGATCCGGTGAACTTCATTCACCTGCGACGCGAGCAGATGCTCGACGGCGGTTTCGTCGATCGGCTCACGCTGACCAATTTTCTGACGCACGGAATCGTCTATTGGATCGAGCTGTTTTTTGCGTGCGACTTCGCCGATCAGTTTGAAGTGCGCGGCGCGGCGCGGACTCGGCGCGGGAGTTACTACGAGCCGCGGCTCACCGCCGATTGCGTGGCAATGTATTACAATGGCACGGACCACGTTTTGTGCCGAAGCGAGATCGCGTTTCACCCGCGTCCAACGCGGCTTTCCGCGGCATCGGCGCGATTTGAATTTCAGTTGGCGCAGGGCGAAACAAAAATCATCGAGCTCTCCGCTACGCCGAACGAGCATCTGCTTGGCGGAAATCCGAGCGCGCGTGCGCGAGCGGACGAGCGCCGCCGGTTGGCTGCGTCGCCCGAGATGGCCAGCCACCCCGAATCAAGAGGGGACGCGCCGGCGAAGGGCCGCCCGCTGCCGCTTCCCGAGGAGGGTTGGCGTTTCGCCGCGGCCGGGGACACGCGGGCGTTCGAGCCGAGCGTGCGCGTCCAGCGGGAAGCGTTTGCGGTGTGGGCGGCGCACTGCACGCAATTCGATTCGCCGGACGAAGTTTTTCAGACCGCGCTGGCGCAGGGCGTGGCCGATCTCAAAGCGCTCTCCATCGAGGAGGACGGGTATCCGATCATCTCGGCCGGAATTCCCTGGTACACGGCGCCGTTCGGTCGCGACGCGCTCATCGCGGCCTACGAGGCGCTTCTGGTGTCGCCGGAGGTGGCGCGGGAGGCGCTGGTGTTTTTGGCGCACCACCAAGGTACGGTGGTGGACGCGTTTCGAGAGGAGCAGCCCGGAAAGATCCTGCACGAGCTTCGGCGCGGCGAGTTGGCCCGCGCGGGCGAAGTTCCGCACACGCCGTATTACGGATCCATTGACGCCACGCCACTCTTTATCATCCTTTTAAGCGAGTATTTTAAATGGACTAACGATGTGACCACCGTGACCACACTGTTGCCACATGCCGAAGCGGCGCTGCGCTGGATTGAAACCCACGGTGATTTCGACGGCGACGGTTGGGTCGAGTACCAGCGGCGGACCGACAAAGGCCTCGAGAACCAAGGATGGAAAGACAGCAGTCACGGTGTGCCTTGGCCCGACGGTCGACCCGCGGCGCCGCCGATTGCGCTCGTGGAAGTGCAGGGCTACTGCGCCGATGCGCGCCGCCGGCTAGCCCAGCTCTGGCGCCGCGTGGGTGCCTTACAACGACCGCAGGCCAAGCTTGCGGAATCCGCGCGCCAGCTCACGCAGCGGATCGACGAAACGTTTTGGGTGGAGTCCGCCGGCTGCTACGCGCTGGCGCTCGACGCGGAGAAACGTCCGGTGCCGACCGTGACTTCCAACGCCGGGCATCTCTTGTTTTCGCGTGCCGTGTTGGAACCGCGCGCTCGGCGGCTCGCCGACACACTGCTCGACGGCGGACTTTTTTCGGGCTGGGGGTTGCGCACGCTCGCCAAAGGCCAGCGCGCCTACAATCCGCTCAGCTACCACAACGGCACGGTGTGGCCGCACGACAACGCGCTCATCGCCATGGGCCTTTCCCACTACGGACTTGGTGGGCACGCGGTGCGGATTTTCGAAGCGCTGCACGCCGCCGCGCGCCATTTTCGTTCGGGTCGCCTTCCGGAGCTGTTCTGCGGTCTCGGCCGCGACGAAGGCGCGTTTCCGGTGAGCTACCCGGTGGCCTGCTCGCCGCAAGCGTGGGCCTCGGCGGCACCGTTTCTTCTCCTGCGCGCGGTGCTTGGTATTTATCCCGATGCGCCGCGGCGGCTCTTGCGAATCGTGGAACCGCGGCTGCCGGCGTTTTTGTCGGAGCTCAAGTTGCGCGGGCTTCGCATCGGCGAGAGCCGCGTCGATTTGCGTTTTTCTCGCGCGGGCGGCGGAACGTTTGCGACGGTGGAGCGGATCGAAGGACCGCCGCTGGCGGTGCGAATTGATATTGCGGGCGTCTAGTTAGATGGACGCGCAGCAAGCGCGGCGACCTGGCGTTTGAGCGCTTCAAGGTCTGCTCTTTGGGTGCGAAGCTCCGCTTGCTGCGCCTCGTCGCGGGCGTCGATGCGGTCGAGACGGAATTCGATTGCGGTAACGCGCGATTCGATCGAGGTGACCCGTAACGTGAGCTCGGCCACGTCGTGCTTGAGCTCGGCCACGTCGTGCTTGATCTCGGCGAGGTCGACCTTTATCTGCTGAATGTCGCGTGTGTTCATCTGAACCGCGAGCCGCAGGTCGGAGATCTGCTCGGACAAGTCGCGGTGCATTTCACTCATCTCGTGGCGAATGCTCTCACCTTGCGTTCTTACTGCTTCCATCACGGCTCTGTTTTGCGACTGCATTTCCTCGAAGAGTACGTTGAATCGCCCGGCCGTGGTCTCGCCTGGGGAGCGGACTTTTGTAGAACGGCTTTTCTTGTCGGACATAAGGAAGATCCAATAGCAGCTTTGATTTTCGGCTCCAATCCGAGGGTGTTTAGGCCGTTGCCTGCCGCCCAAATCCAACAAGCCCCAGCGCGGTCGGCTGCGAGAGCACGACGACTCGCCGCGCCAACCGACGCTTCGCTCGTCGCCCGCGAATGAGTTTTACGAGCAGCGCGCCGAGCAGCGCGAAGAGCGTTCCGGGAATGGCGATAAACGCCGCGAGCAGAAACAGCTGACGAACGCGCGTTGGCATCGCCGACCCCCGAGAGGTTTCATTGCAGCGGCCGTGCCTTAGCCGGAAAACCACAATTGCCGTTACCTGCGGCGGCCGATCGCGGCCCGTCTACTTCGGTGCTTGCCGCGCATATTGAAAGCGCGGCCGGCCCGATTGGTGGCGCTGGAAGCGCCCGATCACATAGCGGGCTCCTCCGGTGCCTCCTCAGCGCACCGAAAAGTGCGCTTCCGGGGGCTCCTCGTGCGCGCCTCGCAGCCGAGCCACGTTCGACCGTCGCGGTTCCACGGCAACTGTGGATTTCCGGCTCAGATTCGAGCCGGAGCAGCCGCGGCGCGGTGAGAAAAGTTCTTCCGCGCCACGGCAGAATTTCGCTCTGACGCGTGCGTTCGGTTAACTTAAAGAGAATGTCTGAACCGCTCGCCAGCCCGGATTCCGCCGCCGCGCGCCTTACTGCTGCCGGCTACTTGCCCTCTCGAGAAATCGCCACCGCCGCGTTCTTGGCCGACCGTCTCGAAAAACCGCTGCTGGTCGAGGGGCCGGCCGGCGTCGGCAAGACCGAGTTGGCACGCGCGCTGGCCACGGCGACTGGCCGCACGCTCGTTCGGTTGCAATGTTACGAGGGCCTCGATGAATCGAAGGCGCTCTACGAGTGGGAGTACGCCAAACAGCTGCTCTACACGCAGCTGTTGCGCGATCACCTCAACGAAACGGTAGCTGGTGCGAAGACGCTTTCCGAAGCGGCCGATCGCATCGCTAAGTCCGACGCGGTTTTTTTCTCGGAGCGCTTTCTCTTGCCCCGGCCGCTGTTGCGTGCGCTCACCAGCCCGACGCCGGCGCTCTTGCTCATCGACGAAGTCGACAAGTCCGATCCGGAGTTCGAGGCGTTTCTCCTCGAAGTACTCTCCGATTTCGCCGTCACTGTTCCCGAATTGGGAACGGTCAGTGCCGTGCACACGCCGCGTGTGCTGCTCACCTCCAACAACGCGCGCGAGCTCTCCGATGCGCTCAAGCGGCGGTGTTTGCACCTGACGATCGATTTTCCGACGCCGGAGCGTGAGCTGGCCATCGTGAAGAGCCGCGCCCCCGACGTCGCGGATTCGTTGGCGCGCAAAGTGGTGTCGGCGGTGCAGGCGGTGCGCAAGCTCGACTTGAAAAAGCCACCGTCGATCAGCGAAACGTTGGACTGGGCACGGGCGCTGACCTTGCTCAATGCGACGACGCTGGATGTGAAGTTGGTGGAAGAGACACTCAATGTAGTTCTGAAGTACGAGGCGGATATTGCGAAGGCGCGGGATCACGCCTCGTACATCGCGCAGGTAGCGGAGGGAGCCGCTCCGAAGTAGGGGGCTACTCCGCCGGACTCGCCGCCGCCGGCATCTCAAAATAACCCTTGTACCCAAACTTGATCGACTCATCGGGAATGTCGTCCAGGTCCGTTTTCTTATCCGCGACAAGCCAAGCGTCGCCCTTCTTCACGAGCAGATAAGCCGCCTTGTCCTCGTGGCTGGTCCCTTTTTCCGCGACGTGAAAATGATCCTCCAACGCCGTCACCACGATTGGTCCATGCTCCGACTTGCGCGCGCCGGTGATCTTCCACACCGCCAGCGTCAGCTCTTTCACCTTCGCCCACGGCGCCAGCGCGTGTTCCTCTTTTTTCATTCGCTTCTTGATGCCCGCGATCATTTCCATCGCCGCGGGATGCGTTAGTTTCTTGGCTTCGTCCCAACGCTTTTCCTTCACCGCGTCGAGGTATTTGGCGAGTGAGCGTTTGGCTGCGGCAACGTCTGCATCGCTGTCGCCAGCGTCGGGATTTTCGTCGGCTTTGTCGTGGCCGAGATCGAGATCGGGATCGTCTCTGGCAGGCGGTGCTGCGTGGACCAGCGTGGCGGAGAAGAGCACAGCTACGAGGAACAGAACATTTCGCATGCAGCGAGTGTAGCCGGAAAACCACAATTGCCGTTACCTGCGACGGCCGATCGCGGGCCGTCTACTTTGGTGCTTGCCGCGCATATTGGAAGCGCGGCCGGCCCGATTGGTGGCGCTGGAAGCGCCCGATCACATAGCGGGCTCCTCCGGTGCCTCCTCAGCGCACCGAAAAGTGCGCTTCCGGGGGCTCCTCGTCCGCGCCTCGTAGCCGACCCACGCTCGACCGTCTCGGTTCCACGGCAACTGTGGATTTCCGGCTTAGTTTTCACCGGCCTTCGGCGGTCCCCGACGCCGGAAACGGGTTCGAGTTTCTTCTTAGCTCGCGCTGCTCTTCGGTGCGCGGGATTCCTTCGGCGGCACGAACGCAACGACACGATTTCTTCCTTCATGTTTGGCGATGTAGAGCGCGGCATCGGCGCGTTCCAGGAGCGTTTGCGCATCCCCAGCATCTTCCGGATAGGTGGCCACACCGGCGGAGATGGTGACCATCGACGGATCCGCGCCCGCCAGCGCGAGCGGCGTGCTCTCGATGATTCGACGAAGCTTCTCAGCTACGTCCGTCGCGCCCGCGCGCCCGAGCTGCGGCAACACCAGAAGGAATTCCTCGCCGCCATAACGGGCCACCTCATCAACCTTGCGCACGTTGCGCTGCAGCAGCCGCGCGACCTGTCGCAGCACTTCGTCGCCAACGGCATGGCCGCGCGAATCGTTGACCAACTTGAAGTGATCGAGATCGATCATCACGACGGCCACGTCGTGCAAAAAACGCTGACCGCGCGTCAGCTCTAGCTCGAGACGCTGGTTCATGCCGCGGCGATTGGACACGCCGGTGAGCGGATCGGTCAGCGATTGCAAAACGGTGGCGTCGTGCAACCGCGCGTTCACCACCGCCAGCGAGGCCTGCTGCGCCACCGCGGAGAGCAGCCGAATGTCGTCCTCGCCAAACGCGCGCAACGCCGTCCTGCGAAACGCCAGAACACCGACGGACTTCTCGCGATGTCGCATGGGGATCGCCAAAAACGATCCTACGCGCGCCGGTTCGCCAGGATAGGAGCGGTAGCGCGTGTCGGTGGCGATGTCTTCCACGAGTTGGGTGGCGCCGGATTGCGCGGCATGACCGGCAATTCCCTCGCCCGGCGCGAGTCGAACGCCATTCACTTTTGCGCCAGGCGGATAGCCGTAGCTGGCACGGACCACGAGCGATCCATCATCTTCGGTTAAGAGCAGCGCGAATTCTTGAAATCCCAAACGCACGCCAATCAGATCGCAAATGCGGCGCAACAGCTCGTCGAGATCGAGTGTGGAGTAGATGTTCTGCGTGAGATCGAAGAGCAGCGTGAGCTCGCGAAGGCGCTGTTCGCGCGTGCGGTTGGCATCGCCAAGCGCGGAGAGCAACGCCGTCTCTTTTTCGAGCCGCTCCATCGAGAGCGAACGATCGAGCTGTTCGATTTGCAAATCGGTGATTCGCGCGAGCATGGTGTTGAAGCTCTTGGACACATCGGCCAGCTCGTCCTCGCCGTCGATGGGCGCGCGAACAAGGAATTCACCACTGGCCGCGCGGGCCATGACGCTTTGCAGACGATTGATTCGCGCTTGAAAAAGCCGTCGCAACGCGATCACGATCGCCAGCGCGGCGCAGCTAAGAACGGCGAGCGTGCCGAGGATCGCGCCTTGGTAGATCAGCTCGAACCCCGCACCGGGCCGCACTTGCTCGAGGCCGCGCGCTCGGTGAATGAGCAGCAAGAGTCCCGCAATCATCACCGTCGCGGACGGCACCGCCGAGACGGCGATAAGCCGCGCAGCGAGCGAACGGTTGAGCGTACGGAGCATAAACATGGAAAAATACCCGGAAGATGAATTGGCGACCATACGTGAAAATGCGGATAAGCCCAGCGGCGGCAGTTCTCGTCGCGTTCGCGGTTCTGCCTGGCCGCGACGTACACGCCGAGACATTGCGCGTGGAGTTGGTCCGTGCAGCCTCCGTCGTGCTTTCCGGCGCGGGGTTGCGCGTGGACGGCGTCATGATGACGAGCGGTCGGGTTGTGGTCCGCGCTGACGCAGGGCATCTCGCTGTGAACGGTGCGGCGGCGGCGACGGTTGCGCGCGTGGCCGCGGACGGTCCATTCAATGTAGATGACCGCGGCGTGCGCGCCGACGTCACGCTTCGTGCCGAAGGAGGCCTCGTCAGCGTGGTAGCGGCGCTCGATCTCGAAGATTACGTGGCTGGCGTCACGGCCAGCGAGATGGTGCCGAGTTGGCCGCTCGAAGCGCTGAAGGCGCAAGCCGTGGCGGCGCGGACTTATGCACTCCGGCAGAAGTTGGCAGTGGGAATCGATGCCGCCGTGCATGTTCAAGCAACGGTGATCGATCAAGTTTACCGAGGCGCCGGCGCGGAAACGTCGAGCACGATCGCAGCGGCGCTAACAACGAAGGGCGAAGTGCTCACGTTTGGCGACGAACCGATTGAAGCCTATTTTCATGCGGCGTGCGGTGGCCGAACAGAGACAGCACTGGCGGCTTTCGGACATGCGCAGCCCTACCTTGCGTCGGCTGTCTGCGGTGCCGATGGCGATGCGCCGAAAGCGAAATGGACGGTGCGAATTTCGCTCGAGGAAGTGGCCGCGCGACTCGGCATGGCGGGACTTTCGTCAGTCTCAATCACGTCGCGCAGCGAAACCGGGCGGGTTGCCGCGGTGGAACTCCGCGCTGGCCGCAGCACGCGTCGCATGACCGCCGCCGATTTTCGCCGCCTCGTTGGGTACGATCGGATCTTCTCGCTTGGATTCTCGGTAGAGGTTGTGCACGGCGAATTGCGTTTCACCGGAAGCGGAAGTGGACACGCCGTCGGGCTGTGCCAATGGGGCGCGCGAGGGATGGCTCGTTCTGGTCACGATTACCGTGCGATGTTGGCGCACTACTATCCAGGGACTGAGTTGCGACGGATGTATTAGAAACGCGAGATGCGCGTCGCTGATTTCGATTTCGAATTGCCCGAATCACTGATCGCGCAAAGCCCGCTCGCCACGCGCGATGCTTCGCGGCTCCTGATCGTTCCGCGCGAAGGCGAATTGTTGCACCGCACGATTCGCGATCTGCCGACCTTTGTTCGTCCCGGCGATCTCCTGGTCGTCAACGACGCGCGCGTCATTCCAGCACGGCTGCGCGGCGTGAAGGAACCGAGCGGTGGCAAGGCGGAACTGCTGCTCGTCGAAGAGATGGAGAAGAACGTCGTGGGATCGCGCTGGCTGGCGCTGGGCCAAGCGTCCAAAGCGTTACGGGCGGGGCAGCGGATTCGCTTCTCGCATGGTCTGACAGTTGAGGTCATAGGTGCACGCGGCGAAGGAACGTATGAAGTCGCCTTGCCGCTCGCGGGAGATGCGCTGCTCGCCGCGCTGGATCGCGCCGGCGAATTGCCGTTACCGCCCTACATTGATCGGCCACCGACGGTTGCGGATGCCGAGCGTTACCAAACGGTTTTCGCGCGAGTGCCCGGTGCCGTTGCCGCGCCCACAGCGGGATTGCACTTCACGCCCGAACTTTTCGCGGCGCTCGAAGCGCGTGGTGTTGCGCGAACAACCATCACGCTGCTCGTTGGGCCCGGAACTTTCTTGCCCGTGCGCACCGATGACGTCGAATCGCATCGCATGCACAAGGAGCGTTACGAAGTTCCAAGCGCAGCGGCCGATGCATTCGCGCAAACGCGCGCGCGCGGCGGCCGCGTGATCGCCGTGGGAACAACCGCGCTGCGCACACTCGAAGCGGCCACCGATGCGCAAGGTCGCCTCCAACGTGGTCCCGGCGCGACCGATATTTTCATCTATCCCGGTTACCGGTTCCGTGCGGTGGATGCACTCTTCACGAATTTCCATTTACCGCGATCGACGTTGCTCATGCTGGTGTCGGCTTTTGGCGGGAAAGATCGTCTTCTTGACGCCTACCGCGCCGCCGTCGCCGAGCGCTATCGCTTCTTCAGCTACGGCGACGCCATGCTGTTGCTATAAGCGGCGCCGTGCATTTTCAGTTGCTGCAAAACGATCCCGATTCCCACGCACGGCGCGGCCACCTTTCGCTGCCGCACGGCGACGTGGAGACGCCTGCGTTCATGCCCGTCGGCACGCAGGCCACGGTGAAGACACTCGATCCCGAAGATCTCAAAACGCTCGGCGCCGAGATCATTCTCGGCAACACCTACCATCTGTTTTTGCGACCTGGCCACGAGGTGATTCAGCGCCAGCACGGGCTGCATCGCTTCATGGCTTGGCCGAAAAACATCCTCACTGATTCAGGCGGATTTCAGGTTTTCTCGCTGCAAGAAAGGCGCAAGATTTCGGAAGAGGGCGTGCAGTTCGCCTCGCATCTCGACGGCAGCGCGCGCTTTCTGTCGCCGGAGATCGCCACCAACATTCAAGTCGCGCTCGGCAGCGACATTTTGATGGCCTTCGACGAATGCCCGCCGTCGGGTGCGCCGCGCGATTATCACGAGACGTCGCTGGCCCGCACCACGCGCTGGGCCGCGCGCTGCAAGGCTTCGTGGAGGGCCGCGCGCGATCGCGATCCGAATTACCATGGAAATCTTTTCGGCATCGTGCAGGGCGGTCTCTTCCCTGATCTGCGTGCGCGGCATGCCGAAGAAATCGCGGCGCTCGATTTTCCGGGAAATGCGCTCGGTGGTTTTTCAGTCGGCGAATCGCCCGCCGCGATGTACGAAGGCGTTGCAACTTCGGCCCCGCTCCTCACGGCGGATCGGCCGCGCTACTTGATGGGCGTCGGCACGCCGGAAGATCTGGTGGCCAATGTGGGTGCCGGCATCGACATGTTCGACTGCGTGCATCCGACGCGCGCGGCGCGGCACAACCTGCTCTTCACGTCGATCGGCAAACTCAACATTCGCGCGGCCCGCTACGCGGAGGACAACGCACCAGTAGATCCCGCGTGTGTCTGCTCCACCTGCCGCACCTTCAGTCGCGCCTATTTGCGCCATCTCGCCGTCGCCGGAGAGACGTTGGGGTTGCGGCTCAACACGATCCACAACCTGCATTTCTATTTGACGCTGATGCGGGAAATGCGCGCCGCGCTCGAGGCTGGAACGTTCGCCGCGTTTCGCCGCGCCTTCGCGGCTCGGCCAGCGCGCGTCGACTAGTCGTCACCATTTCCCTCGTAATCATTGCGGTAGCCCGCGCGCGCCTGCTACAAGAACCGGCTCTTTCCTTCTCGAGGCCCGCCGTGAATCTCTTGCTCGCTCAAGCCGCCGAACGACCGGGCGGCGACATCATGAACATGCTGGTGATGTTCGGTCTGATGTTCGCCGTCATCTACTTCATGATGATGCGCCCCGCGCAGAAGCAGAAGAAAGAGCACGAAACCTTTTTGGACTCGCTCAAGAAGGACGACGAGGTCGTCACGACGGGCGGCCTGCTCGGTAAGGTCGTCGAAGTGCGTGGCGCGCTCTTGGTGATCGAGATCGCCACCAACGTGAAAGTTCGCGTGTTGAAGAGTCAAATCGCCACGCCGGTCCGCACGGAGGCCGAAGCGAAGATCGCCGAAGCCGCCGAAGCGAAGAAGTAACGGCCGTGGCCACGGCACAGCACGCGCAGGTGCGCGTGAAGGAAGGCAAGGAGATATTCAATGGATAGCGCCTGGAAGTGGAAAGCAACCTTCATCGCGGCAATCGCACTCCTCTGCGGCTACGCGCTCGTTCCCAGCGTCGTCTATTTCCGCATGTCGCCCGACGTGCGCAACGACAACAAGGCGTTCGAGGCGCAGAACCCCAAGTGGGCTTCGCAAAAACATTTGAACCTCGGGCTCGATTTGCAAGGTGGCGTGCACCTGGTCATGGGCGTCGAAGTCGACAAGGCGGTGCGTGACAAAGCGGTGCGTCGCGCGGATGAAGTGAAGGACGAGTTGGCGCGCAAGGAGATCAAAGACATCGACGTGGTCTCCGATCCCGACCAGGGCACCGTGACGGTGACCGGAAAAACGGCCGCCGCCACCAAGGCCGCGCGCAAGGAAGCGGAAGATTATTTTCAAGATATGTTTACGTCAGGCTCGACTGGCGAGTCGTTCAGCTTGAAGTTCCGCGACGCGTCGGTGAAGGCGCTCAAGGACTCGGCGGTCGATCAGGCCATCAAGACGATTCGCAACCGCGTTGACCAGTGGGGCGTGTCGGAGCCGACGATTGCGCGGCGTGGCGCGGATGCGATTTTGGTGCAGCTGCCGGGGTTCAAGGATCCCGAGAAGGCCAAGGAGCTGCTCGGTCGCACGGCACAACTCGAATTCAAGATCGTTGATGATGACGATCAGAGCGTGAAGGATCTGTCGAGCCAACTGCCGCCGGGAATCACCATCGGCTACGATTCGTTCGAAGGCGCGGGTGGCGCGGCGGCTTCGTCGCCGTATCTCAAAGGCAAGGATCGCAAGGCGCTGCAGGAGTTCGCGAACCTTCACAAGCCCAAGGATCGTGAGTTTGGCATCGAGAAGATGGCGGTGCGGCCCGGTGAAGATTCGGCGTACCGGACCTGGCTCCTGAAGCCGCAGGAGGGGATGACCGGCGAATATATTCAAGATGCGCGCGTGTCGTTCGACAACTCCCCGGGTGCGGCTGGGCGGCCCTATACCTCACTGACATTCAACCGCATGGGCGCGGATATTTTCCAAAAGCTCACGAAGGAACATGTGAAGAAGCGTATGGCCATCGTGTTGGACGATACGGTCGATTCCGCACCGGTGATTCAGGCTGAAATCGCGGGCGGCAACGCGCAGATTACGCTCGGGGGATTGAAGCCCGCGCAACAGGTTCTCACGGAAGCGAGAGACCTGGCCCTTGTGCTCAAGAGCGGTTCGCTGCCCGCGCCGGTGCGTATTCTCGAGGAGCGAAGTGTCGGCGCGTCGCTGGGACCGGAACTGGTGCGCAAGGGAACGATCGCCGCGATCATCGGATTTCTGCTCGTGGTTGCCTTCATGATTTTCTACTACCGGCTCTCGGGCGCCATCGCCGATGTGGCGCTGGCCTTCAACGGTATCATGGTGCTGGCTGCAATGGCGGGGTTGGGCTCGACGTTGACGTTGCCGGGCATCGCCGGACTCGTGTTGACGCTCGGCATGGCAGTGGATGCCAACGTGCTCATCAACGAGCGCATTCGCGAAGAGCTGCGCACCGGCAAGAGCGTGCGCTCCGCGGTGCAGGCTGGTTACGACAAGGTTTTCTGGACCATTTTCGACGGCCACGTCACCGCGCTGGTGGCCGGTGTGGTCATTCGCAGCTACGGATCAGGCCCAGTGCAGGGTTTCGCAACTACACTGATTATCGGCCTATTGGCCTCGATGTTTACGTCCATCGTGGTGACCCGCGCGATCATCGAGTTCTTCGTCGAGAGCGGCAAGCTCGAACGCATTTCGATCTGATTTAAGGAGCACGCCATGCAGATGCATTTCATCGAGCTGATCAAGCCGGGCCTCAACATCGATTTTATTCGGTGGCGCCGCGTCGCGGTGGTGGCGAGTCTCGTCGTGAACGTGATCGTGCTCTTCGGCGCGACCGTCTATCCCGGTCTGAACTACGGCGTCGATTTCGCCGGCGGCACCGAGATGGAAATCAAATTTGCCAAGCCGGTCGACGTGGCCGCGCTGCGCAAAGAGATCGAGGCCGCGGGATTCGCGTCGCCGACGGTGCAGACTTACGGCCCCGCCGAGGAGAATGCCTTCCTGGTGCGCGTGGAGCGCGTGGCATCCTTGTCGAAGGAAAAGGCCGAAGCGTTGCATCAGCAGATCGCGACGAAATTTTCCGCGCAGTCGCTGAGCAAGTTCGGATTCGATCCTGAGGTCGGCGATCAGGTCGATCTCGTTTTCAAGGATCCGGTCGATCCCGCCGCGTTGCGCGCCGCCATCGAAGCGGAAGGCGTGCAGGTGAAAGAAGGCGAAACCGGTCTGCGCATTCCGCCGGTCCGCGAAGGCATGGGCCACGAATACGTGATTCTCGCCAAAGGTCCGGGCGACAAAATCGGTGCTGCGCTGAAAGCGAAATTTGGCGAGCAGGACGTCGACGTGCGCCGCACCGAATACGTCGGACCGCAAGTCGGCCGGCAGCTGCGCATCGACGGCATCAAAGCGGTGCTCTACGCCATCGGCATGATTCTCGTGTACGTCGGCTTGCGCTTCGATTTCCGATTTGCGCCGGGCGTGGTCATCGCACTCGTGCACGACGCCATCATCACTCTCGGCTATTTCGTTTTCAGCAGACGCGAATTCAACCTGGTTTCCATCACGGTGATCCTCACCGTCGTCGGCTACTCGGTCAACGACACCATCGTCGTCTACGACCGAATTCGCGAGAATGGCCATCGGTTCAAAGGCAAGCCGATGCGGGAGTTGATCAACCTCTCCATCAACGAAATGTTGGGGCGTACCATTCTCACGTCGGGCGCCACGGCCTTGTCGCTGGTCGGTCTGCTCATCTACGGCGTCGGTACGATTTTCGATTTCTCCGCCGCCATGGCCATCGGTATTATCTCGGGTACCTATTCGACCTGGTACATCGCCGCGCCGACCACGATTTGGATCGAGGAGATTTCGCAGGACCATGAGCAGCGGCAGCGACTCAACGGTAAGGCGCGATTGTCTCCGGTTGAACGAAGTGGAAAACAGGAAAGCAGCGTTCCGGCCGCGCGCGGATAGCGCGCCCTATTTCCCAGGTCGCGGCACCGGCGCGCTGAGCGAGCCTGCGACGCGATACGAATAGAACCCATCCGGTTCGCGGGCGCTGGCGATCATGCTCATGCCGGCCTTGGCGAGAGGATTCGCATCGAGCCACGTCTGCGCCGGACGAAAACGAATCTTGGCGTCGAGCTGGGACAACGCCAGCATTGGTCGAATGTGCAAGACGCCATCGCCCTCCGATTCGAGATCGCCGCCCTTGGTCACCAATTTTTCGAGCTTGGCGTCGCCGTTTCCGATCGCCATTGCCGCCTCGACGTTGCCGACGGCGAGCTTCAATGGGAACCCATAGATCGCGCCGCCGGTAATCGCGCCGCCCGCAACTTTGGCATCCACACGACCGGTCGCACTGGGTATGCCTTTTTTGGCATCCATCGAAAGCTTGAGCTTCCCGGAAATTTTCCCCGCGAGCTCGAGTCCGGAAAGCTGTCGCAACGGTGCCGCTTGCACGAGATCGAGGTCGGTCACGTCGAGCGACAAAGCGCTCAGCTCTTTCGTCGTGGAAAACGTTCCGGTGGCCTTGCCATTCCAGACAAAGACGGAGACGTCAACGTTGGTGTGGAGCCACAGCAACGGCAAAAGGTTCACGCGGGCGTCGACTTCATCGAGGAGAATGTGCACCGGCTCGTTACTGCTTGTGGCAATAGCTGGCGGCTTTACCTCCACCTGCTTGGCTGCCAGACCACTGAGTCGCCACGGCTTGAGATCGCCGATGGAGAGCTCCACGCCCTGCGCGCGCGCCTCCGACTCCAGTCGCCGCGCCAGCTGCTCACCTGGGAACGTGAGGTAAAAAAAGATCGCAAAGGCCGCTGAAAAAAGTGCCGGCCAGAGAAGACGCTTAGCGAGCGTGGTCAGTTTGGCGGTCATGCTTACCCCAACTGAAAAGAGGAAACGGTGAGCGTGGCGTCGAGCAAATCCTTGTCGTCGAAGGAGCGGCGCACGCGCAGCTTGGTGACCTTCACGATGTTTTGCGAGTGCTCGATTTTGCCGAGGAGCTTGAGCAGTTTGTCGAGCGGAATTTTCGGAAGCGTCACCTCGACCGTGGCTTCTTTGATCGCGCCGTCCTTGCCGCCAAGAACGCCGCGATCGCTCATGTTGGTCACGTCGACGCCATTTTGTTTGGCGATCGATTCGATGTAGCCAAACAGTTGCAGCGGTGGCAGACGCAAACGGCCCTCGAGCTCTTGTCGGGTTCGTTGCGCGGTGGCGAAGCCGGACGTGAGCTGCGCGATCTTGTTGAACTGGTCGGCCTTTTCTTCGAGCGCGTCTTTGCGGTGCGTGATGGCCGACGAGATCGACGCCCACAAGATGAGCACGAAAAACAGCACTACGCCGCCGCCCGCGGCACCCACCAGCGTTCGTTCGCGCGGCGAGAGTTGGCCGACGTAATCCTTCGCATCCGAGAAAAGTTGCTTGAGCTTTTCCATTAGCCGCTCGCCTTCTCGGTCGCGCCGCAGGTGTATTTCACCTCGAGGTTGAATTCGATTTTGCCGGCCGGATTTTTTTGCACGCGGCCGCGCGACACTGTGCCGAAGCATTTGTAGCGTTTGACGGCCGCCTCGACTTTATCGACCTGTTCGAAGGACTCCGTTTCACCTTTGAGTCGCACCGTCGAGGTGCTGACGTCGGCTTCCTGCAAATTGACAGGAACGTCTTCCGGCAGATGCGATGAAATTTCCGCGAAGAGATCCAGCGCCGAGGCATGAGGTAGCGTGGAGGTCGGCGAACCGTGGCCGCGCAACTTTGCCAGCGCCACGCGATAGTCTTTTTCGCAGGCGCCCAAAATGCGCTGGGTGGTGTCGCACAGCGCGGTGTCGAGCGCGGTCTCTTGATTCTTCAACGTGCGAAGGCGCGCCAACGACATGCCCGCGAAGAGCACGAGCAGCAGTGCGGCGTAAGCGGCCAGTCGCGTGATGCCGCCGCGCAGCTCTTGCGATTCGCGCGTGAAGGCAAACGGTCCGCGGCGCAGCGTGAGACGCGCCGAACGTGTGCTCTGCGCACGAATCGCCAGCGCCAACGCCTGCGCCTGGACCGCCACATCGGTGCCGGGCGGCAGCCGAAGTTTGTCGGTGTCTAGCGCGAGTGGCGTAGTGGGAAGTCCCAGCTCGCGCGTGAGGTGATCGGCAACGTCGGTGCGATCAGCGAGTGGCCCCGCAAGATGAAGGCGCAGCGCGCGACGATGTGAACGCGCATGGTGCGCCGCCAGCGCGTTACGAATTTCACGAACCGCGGGCGCCAACGCGATTGCGAGATCCAGCGAATGCTTGACGCCGCCGGGCGAGATGCGCGCGAACTCCAACCGCGCTCCAGAAACGATGGTGATGCTGGTTCGATCGCTTCCGATGTCCACCAGCGCGTCGCAACCGTTCGTGTCGTGATCGCGGGAAGCACCGCGCACCAACGCCTGTTCAAAGAGCGCGTGGTAGCTCAAGGCGGGTGGCACGACGACGCGCGGATCGAGCCCGACTTCCGCCAGCAGTTTCAAGAGGCCGCCGACGTCGTCCTTCTTGGCGACCGCGACGAGCACGTCGGTCTTGCCGTCTTGTTGCGCGATCGGTTGATAGTCCCAAACCACGTCGGCGATATCGAATGGAATCGCGCCTTCCACCTCGAACGGGAGCGTCTGCGCGAGTCGCTTGTCGTCGACGAAGGGGAGCGTGAAGAGGTGCGTTGCCACGCGCGCGCCCGGAAGCGCGACGGCAACCACATCCGCGGCGAGTCGGCGATCCTTGGCCAGTTCCTTCAACGCCGCGCGCAGTCCGTCTTCGCGCGGCGCTTGCGGATCGATGGCCGCTTCATGAAACCCAAGAAATTCAAATCCGCGAAACGAGGATTGGAGCACCGCCGCGCGAAGCGCGTTAGCGCCAATGTCGATGCCCACGATTCGGTGCATTAATCCTCCCGCCAATAGAGCAACCGGCCCAACCACTCGTCATATTGAACGACGGCCGTTAGTTTTTTTGTCACGCGCCCAACTTGTCCCGTGGCCACGATTCGAAACGTGTCGCTTTTGTCCGTGAGATAGCCGCTGGTTTGGCTCGCGGCGAGCGGGTTCACGTCGATGTGGTTCGCGCTCAAGATGGCTAAGAAATCGTTGAGCGACATTCCGAAGAAAGAAAAAAGTTTGGCGAGCTTGATCTCTTCGAGCACTGTTTCTAGCAGCAGCGTATTTTGCAGCGAGCGATCGTTCGGATTGCGAGCAGAAACCAAAATCGTCACGATCATTTGCAGCGGATCGTCGGTGTTGATGTTGAGCTTGCCGCCGAGAAGCCCGCTGGTCGGCGCCCACACCGTTAAGTGATCACCGAACGCGTCCATGAAACGATCGGAGACGCCCCGCACTTGGTAGAGCTCGGCCAGCGAATCCAGCGCGGCATTTTTCGCTTTGTAAGGCGGATCGTTACGTGCGTAGGTGCCGTTCTTATCGGCAAAGCCGCTCATGAAAGGATGCAGCGGATTGGTGGCGTCGAGGTTGGCGCCGTTGGCATCGTCGCTGGTCCAGTCGTGCAGCGCGAGGACGAGATCTTCGCGACGAACGCGATCGCCATGCGCGTCGTCTTCGTCGAATAGGAAATCGTAGCGGGGATTGTCGATCAGCGCACGCAGCTGAATGTAGGTGGTGCCGGGAATCGTGCCGAGCGCGTGCCCGAGCGCTTGCACGTTGATGCGGCTGTTCTCGTCGATAATTTTCGCGCTGAAATTTCCCTGAAATCCTCCAAAGGTTTCGTCAGAGGTGACCTCTCCCCGCTCGCCACTCGGCAAAGCCGAGCTGGCTCCTCCCCCGGGCTCGCTCCTGGTGTCGCTCGCGTCGCCGGAAAGCGCGCCGCCGAGCAACATCGTGGCGGCGTTGGAATCGATCGGAATGACTTCCCACAAACGAATGCCGAGGCTGGGCTGCGTGGGCATGCCGGGCATCGGCGACGTGGTTGACCCACCGAGCGCGCCGGAGAGCATTTTGAAAATATCGGGCGGAATCGCGCCGCCCATTGAATCGAGCTGCTTTTGAAAATGCAGAAGAAGGCGCGAGGCCGCGACGGCCGACCGCGCCAAATAAAAGGCGCGCAATTCGTCGCGTGCATTCTCCGCGAGCCGCAAGCTCACGCGCGAGCTGTAGGAAAAATCGACGGCGACCGCGGTGAGAATCGCGATCACCGAGAGCACCAGAATCAGCGCAATGCCGCGCGCACCGCTGCCCCGAGCCGCATGACCGCACATCGGAGTGGGCATGGCGCGCATCAAAACTCCAACGGCTGCGTGATGAAGACGCGCGTGGTGGTGGTGTACTTGCGCTCGTGGCCGGCGTCGTCTTTGGCCCTGATGGTGATGCGCACCTGCGGCGGCAGCGTGCCTTGGCGCTCGACGCTTCCGGAGTCCCAATCTTCACGCCACTTGCGCTCTTTGGTGTCCCAATATTCGAAGGAGAGCCCTTCGACATCGCTTGCGATCGGCTCCTTGTCGCCGCCTTGCTCCCAATTTTCGTCGATGACCGTCTTCACGCGGCGCACGACTTTTTTCTTCGCGCCGGTGTCTTCCATTCCGTAAGCGAAGATCGCCTGGTCCGATTCTCGGGCATCGTTGTAGAGCCGCTCGTGCGCGAAGCTGGTGAACGCCAGACGGTCTTCACCAAAGTGGTGCTCGCCGCGAAAAAAAGTTGGGCGTTCGCGGTAGCGCTGGCGATCGTAGTGCTCCGACAGAAACGCCATCGAGATCTCGCGCGCGATGCGGTTGAGCGCGTTGCGAACTTCCTGCATGCGCGCGTCGGATGCTTCCACGCGCGCTTTGAGATCGTAGGCGCGCGCGAAGGATCCGGCCACCAAGCCGCCGATCAGCGCCAGGATCGCGGTGGCGATCATGACTTCCATCAGCGTGAAGCCACGATTCCCTCCCCCTTGACGGGGGAAGGTCAGGGTGGGGGTGGCGTTCCTCATTCCCATGGGTCGGGCTCCTCGACCGCGGGAACTTTCGGTGTGAAGATCGGTCGGCCGAGTGGTGCTCCAAGCTGATGTGCCGTCGGTCCGCTCTTGTTCACCATGCCTGGCAGAATGACCAAATGCGTGGCCACTTCCATTTTCTGCTCGCGACTTCCGTCCTTCCATCGCACCGTGAGCTTGACCTCGCGCACGCTGTGCTTGAGCTCTTCGAGAAGGTTCGTAAGCTGAGCCTGCACCATGCCCGCGAATGGACCAGCAGCGGCAAGCACGCCCGATGATTTGCCGGAGGATCCCGCTGCGGGAGCGCTGGATCCTTTGCCACCGCTCGGGCCAAGATCAAGTCCGGTGGCGCCGCCGATCATGCTCATCAGCTGCGACGCATCCACTTGAATGTCGGGCTTCAAAATCTTCGCGACCCAGCGGTACTCCGACCAGCCCGCCTCGTCGAAATTCCCATCTTTCGAATCGTCGAAATCCGAGAAGCCATCTTTCTGCAATTCGTCTTCGATCTCCTGCATTTTCGTCCGCGCGAGAAAGGTGGCCACCGTGCTGCGCGAGGCATATTGATGCATCTGCACCGCGGTGCCGTTAC
>JAHFDP010000103.1 GCA_023248955.1 Deltaproteobacteria bacterium | reverse complement strand
CGTGACACGCGGCCAGCTCGTCGGCCACCGCCTGAAACTTCTCCCGCTCGCTTTTGTAAACCGTATCTTCAATATCGTGCCGAACGTTGACTTTGTTGGTCGGCACCACCGTCACTTCGAGCTTGTAAATCTGATCGAACTCCGACGCTTCCGTGTCCGCGGTTCCCGTCATGCCCGCGAGCTTGGTGTACATGCGGAAGTAGTTCTGAAACGAAATCGTGGCCAGGGTCTGGTTCTCGGCTTCGATCTTGACGCCTTCCTTGGCCTCTACCGCCTGGTGCAGACCGTCCGACCAGCGCCGACCCGGCATGAGCCGCCCGGTGAATTCGTCGACGATGATCACCTCGCCGTCCTTCACCACATACTTGTCGTCGCGCTTGTAAAGGTTGTGCGCGCGCAGCGACTGCTCGACGTGGTGCAGCGTCTCGATCTGGTCGGGATCGTAGAGGTTCGCCACCGAGAGTTTGTCCTGCACGCGATCGACGCCCTCCTCGGTCAGCGAAACCGAGTGGTGCTCCTCGTCGACGACGTAGTCGCGATCGCGCACGAACTGCGCCACCACTTTGTTGATGGTGTAGTACTTGTCCGTGGCCTCTTCCGACGGCCCGCTGATGATGAGCGGCGTGCGCGCTTCGTCGATCAGAATCGAGTCCACCTCGTCGACGATCGCGTAGTGCAGCTCACGCTGAACGTAGTCCGCGAGCCGGAACTTCATGTTGTCACGCAGGTAGTCGAAACCGAATTCGTTGTTCTGCCCGTAGGTGATGTCGCAGCCGTAGTTGTGCTGCCGCTCCCGATCGGTGAGGCCGTGCACGATGATGCCGGTGGTGAGCCCGAGGTGGCGGTAGAGGCGCGCCATCCATTCCGCGTCGCGCCGCGCCAGGTAGTCGTTGACCGTGACCAGGTGCACGCCCTTTCCCTCGAGCGCGTTGAGCACGATGGGCAGCGTCGCCACCAGCGTCTTGCCTTCACCGGTCTTCATCTCGGCGATGCGGCCTTTGTGGAGCACCATGCCGCCGATCAACTGCACGTCGAAATGGCGCATGCCTAGCGCACGCACGCCCGCCTCACGGGTCAGCGCGAAGCAGTCGGGCAGCAGCTCCTCGATCGCGCGGCCGTTCTTCACTTCCTCGCGCCACTTCACGACCTGCGCGCGCATCTCCTCGTCGGAGAGCTTCTTGGCCCACGGCTCGCGCTCATTCACGCGCGCCACCAGCGGCCACATTTTTTTGAGCTCGCGCTCGTTGCGGGTGCCGATGATTTTTTTGGTGACGTACTGGAACATGGGCTCCCCGTTCTAACCGCCAAAACGAAAAAAGGGCCGCAGCCAAACCCGGCACGCGGCCCAACGCTTGGTGACTATAAGGGCGACCGGCAGGGTGTCAATGCCGAGTGGTGTCTCAAACGCACCTCGCAAACCAGCTCGATGATCGAGGTCGATCCTCGCGGACGCGGGCGATTTCTCGACGTGGATCGCGTTCTCTCGTCCGCATCCGAAAATACGACTGCGACTCTCACCACCTTGAAGCGATCGGCGCGTTGACAAAACTGCCGTCACGCTATATATATCACGCATGCATAAGACCACCCTCTACCTAGACGAGCCTACCTACGAGCGCGTCCGGCGCATGGCCGAAGCGAGCGATCGCACACAGGCCGCCATCGTCCGAGAAGCGCTGGCCGTCTACACAGGCCTCAAGCAGAAAGCGCCGCGCAGCATTGGGCTTGGACACAGCGGCCGGTGCGATGTCAGTGTTCGAGCCGATGAGTTTCTCGACGGTATGGGCGAGTCGTGATCGTCGTCGACACCGGAGCGATCTACGCGCTCCTGGATGCCGACGATCGCCACCATCGGGCCGTGCTCACTTGCTACGAATCGCAGGGCCGTTCCTGGATCCTTCCGTGGGCCGTGCTTCCCGAGATCGACTACCTCGCACGAAAGCGGCTTGGATCACGCGTTGCGGACGCGTTCGCCGCGGACGTGAACGATGGGCTCTTTAACGTCGACGGCAACGTTTCCAAAGACATGCCTCGGGCGATTGCCCTAATGCGCCGCCACGAAAAGCTGGAGGTAGGTCTGGTCGACGCCGTAGTTGCGGCGCAGGCTGAGCGTCACAAAGCGTCGGCGATTGCCACGGTCGACGCCCGGCACTTTCGTCCTCTGCGCCTCTCGATTCGACCGTCGCCCAAGCTCATTCCGCTCGACGCCTAACGCTCAGCACCGCGCCGGCCGCGACTGCGAATGGTGCCTAGAAGCCCACGCAAGCGCTGCAACGGGAATGAGCGGTCCGTAGGCGCGGGCATCACCGGTGCGGCAGCCATCAAGTTGGCTGAATCCACTTCGTCGGTGACAAGCGAAAGGGGTTCTTCGGAGTCCCGCGGCGCATCTTCGGCGAGCGCGACCGCTTCTTCCGGGGCGACATCGACAACGGGCTCCGGTGTCGCCGCAAGGTCGACGGATTCCAACGATTGCGCGACGGCCGCGACCGCTTCCGCAACGGAAACCGTCTCCTCGGTATTGGGCGTGGCAGCGACGGGAGCCGGTGCTTCCGGTTCAACCGCCGGCGAAGTCTCGATAGGTGTCGAAACCTCCGTCGCCACATCAGCCGAAGGCGGCTGGGCTTGTTCAGCACGTCGCCTCTTACGCGAGAACAGCGTTCTCAATCGCTGAAGCACCGACAGCGTCGACGCGCGCGTAGGGTTGGCGACAACTGCCGCGGGCGTCGCCGGAGCATCAGCCCTCACCTCGAGGGTTTCGGCGGCTACCTCAGCCTGCGCCGTCACTACCTCCAGCGGCGTCTCGTCAGCGGAAAACGTGGCGGCAACCTCCGGAGTGGCTTCGGACGATTCCAGAGGCGCTGCGGACTCCGAAACGGTTGCGAATTCAAGCGCCGCTGCCGATGCTTCGGGCGCCGCCTCCGCAACCACCACCGCTTCCACTGTGGCGACAGACTCCGCTGCGTCTTCCGAGGGAGAAATCTCTTCGCGCGGCTCTTCGCTGGCAACGGAAACCACGGCGACATCCGCCGACGAATCGACGAACGCATCCGGAGCAGCCGCAGGCTCCAAAACGGCCGCGACTTCATGCACCGTCACCGGTTCTTCGGGCGCCGCTTCTATCGTGGCCGCGGGCGCCGCCTCCTCGGCGAGCGAAATTTCTTCACGCGGTTCTTCATCGGCAGCGACCACCTCGTCCGCGGCCTTTAGCGATTCAGCGGGTGCCGGTGGCGGTACTGGCGCCTCCGCAATCGCTGTTTCTTCGAGGAGCTCGACCGACTCCTCCGCCACCGCTTCCACCGTGGCGACAGGCTCCGCCGCTTCTTCTGGAAGCGAAATATCTTCGCGCGGCTCTTCACTGAAAACGGAAACTACCGCGACATCCGCTGACGAATCGACGAACGCATCCGGAGCAGCCGCAGGCTCCAAAGCGGCCGCGACTTCATGCGTCGTCACCGGATCTTCGGGGGCCGCTTCTATCGTGGCCGCGGGCGACACCTCCTCGGCGAGCGAAATTTCTTCACGCGGTTCTTCTGCGCCAACGGCGTCCGCTGCCTCTAGCGATTCAGCGGGGGCCGGTGGCGGTACTGGCGCCTCCGCAATCGCCGTTTCCTCGAGGAGCTCGACCGACTCCTCCGCCACCGCTTCCACCGTGGCGACAGGCTCCGCCGCTTCTTCTGGAAGCGAAATATCTTCGCGCGGCTCTTCACTGAAAACGGAAACTGCGGCGACATCCGCTGACGAATCGACGAACGCTTCCGAAGGTGAGGCAGGTTCCAAAACGGTCGCGACTTCCATCTTCGGTTCTTCGGGCGCCGCTTCTATCGTGGCCGCGGGCGCCGCCTCCTCGGCGAGCGAAATTTCTTCACGCGGTTCTTCATCGGCAGCGACCACCTCGTCCGAGGCCTCTAGCGATTCAGCGGGTGCCGGTGGTGGCACTGGCGCCTCCGCAATCGCCGTTTCTTCGAGGAACTCGACCGACTCCTCCGCCACCGCTTCCACCGTGGTAACAGGCTGCGCAGCTTCGTCTGCGAGCGAAATTTCTTCAGCCGATACGTCTTCGACGGCGGCGTGTACGGCGACCGCCGCCGCCGATTCAACGGACGATTCCGGAACCTCGTCGGCTGGCGGGAACTGCGCGGCGAGCGCAAGGTCGACGACTTCTTCAGCTTCGACGGGCGTAGCTTCCTCTTCGACGGGCGCAACTTCAGCCGGTGCAACTTCGGAAACGGCGGCGACGGGCTGCGGTTCGGCAACGACTTCGGATGCGACGATCTCGGGCAAAACCAGCGGAGCCGGAACCGCGACCTCGCGCTGCTCGGGAAGGGGTTCCGAAACCAACACCCCGGGCGTCTCTACGGCCACCGCGGGTGTTGGCGATTCGGTGGCGGCGGGGATCGGCGCCTCGTCCGAAACCACCGGCTCAGGAGTCGTCGGTGCGGCGTGGCGAAGTCGAATGCGGGTCCGATGGCGCCGCGGTTGCGGCAGCGTCGATTGCAGCTCGGTCAGGATCACCTGCTCGCGATTCGGAGCGTCCGCGGTGAGCGTTGGCGCGGCCTCGGCCAAGATTTCGGGCGCCGACGCCTCCTTCGGCTCGGGTGGCAGCTCTTCGGCAGCCTCCAGCGGCGCGTCCTCGAGGCTCTCAGATCCGCTCGCGGCTGGCGCCACAAACACATCCGCATCCACGGGAGGCGGAAGCGAGGCGAGAAGCGATTCCACCTCATGCGCGGGCAGTGACTCGCTGGCGGTCGGCGACCCGCTGGCTTGGGCAACCGGTTCGGGCTCTTCATCGGCCAACGGCCCGGTTAGCGCTTCAACCTCGGGAAGCTCGATGGCATCGGGATCCTCCTCGAGCGACTGCTCCCGCAGCAGCTGGCCGAGCTCGGCATACCTTTCGCCGATCAGATCCGAATCTGGATGCTGCGCAAGCAATTGGCGGTAACAGTCGGCCGCGCGCGCGAAGTTGCCCTGCTCCGCAAACAGCTCGCCCTGCTCAACCAGCGAGAGCGGGGCTTCGGCGCCGTCCAAATCCGTCGAAACGCCGGCCTGCTCGTAGGTACGCGCCAAATCGAGAATGGAATCTCGCCGAAGGAGAAGCGTCGGATCCCTGGGGTGGAGCGCAACCATTCGCTCAACGACCATCAAGGCCGAGGCAAATTCGCCGCGTCGGACCGCGCGTTCGCAACGGTCCCGTAGATCTTCGAAAGATCCCCCAGGCATCGGGTGGAATAATACTCCGTGAACCCCCGGGACGAAAAAACCTGGCCGATCCGCGTGCGCCGTTAGCCAAAAGAAATGGGATCCGGGTGACCCGTGTTATCTTTTTCGTCTTGAGAAAGGGCACCGCTCACGCATGAGCCACCTCAAATATTATGGCCTGACTCAAGATCCATTTTCGAACGCGCCCATCAGCCGCTTCTATTTCAACGGCCCGCACCATGCGCAGGCACTCCTGCGGCTGACCTATGCCGTCTCGGCCATGAAGGGCTTGGCGGTCCTCATCGGTGACATCGGCGCCGGCAAGACCACGCTGGCGCGGCGCATGCTCGACTCGCTTCCCGAGGACGAATACGAGGCCGCGCTCCTCATCATCATTCACCGGGACGTGACCGCGCAGTGGCTTCTACGCCGCATTGCTCTGCAGCTCGGCGTGGAAACGCCCGCCGACGACAAGCTGCAACTGCTCGGACAGTTGTACCGGCGGCTGGTCGACATCCACTTGCAGAAGAAGAAGGCGGTGGTGCTGATCGACGAGGCGCAAATGCTCGGCAGCGTCGAGGTCATGGAAGAATTTCGGGGACTGCTCAACCTCGAGCTGCCGGGAAAAAAGTTGCTGTCGCTGGTCTTTTTTGGAATGCCCGCGCTCGAGCAAAACCTGAAGCTCGATCCGCCGCTCGCGCAGCGGGTGGCCATGAAATATCGCTTGGCGCCATTTTCGGAAGCGTCGACCGGCGCCTACATCAAGCACCGCTTGCGTCTGGGCGGCGCCACGCGCATGCCCTTTTCGCCGGACGCGGTGGTGGCGGTGCACCAACGTTCGGGCGGAAGTCCCCGCGTCATCAACATGCTCTGCGACAACGCGCTGTTCGAAGGCGCAATCGGCCGACAACCGACCATCGACGGGAAGCTCATCGAGCGGGTGGCCGGCGAAGTCCTCGAGGACTCCGCCGAATCGCCGGTACCGGAATCCAAAGGACGCCGCCGTCCGCACATCAGTTCGGCGTAAGTTCGGCGGTCAACCCGACGCTCTCTCCGGCCAACGTCAACTAGAGCGGTTTTCATTTGCGTTGAGCCGACTCTCTTCAGCCGTCATGGCCGGGCTTGACCCGGCCATCCACGTGCATCGTGCTGGCATCCACCGC
>JAHFDP010000063.1 GCA_023248955.1 Deltaproteobacteria bacterium | reverse complement strand
CGTGCGAACCTTGGCGCTCGGGCTGCCGATCCAGATCAATCGCGCCGTTGCGGAGGACGTCGAATCGTTGCCAGGCATCGGTCCGAAGCTGGCGGCGTCGATGGTGGCGGAGCGGCGCAGTGGCGGGCTGTACCGGAGCGCCGATGATTTGCAACGCGCGCGTGGAATTGGTTCGGTGCGTGCGACAGCGTTGGCACCACTCGTCGCTTACTGAGGAAAGTTTTTCCCAACGACGAAAGTTTGTTGCCGCTGTCGAGCGACGCTGCCATCTGTCGCGTTCGCTTGGCCGAATCCTTGCTTTGTAGTCGGTCATGCTCGAATTCATCTTTTGGTTGTCTGTGTTGGGCCTCGCCCACACTTACATTTTTTATCCCCTCTCTCTAATCCTACTCGACGCCATCGCCCAGCGCCGTCGCACGCTACGTCGCACCGCGCCAACTTCCTCGCTTCCAACGCTCAGCGTGAGCGTGATCGTCTCGGCCCACAACGAGGCGCGCTGCATCGCCTCCAAAATTAGGAACACAGCTTCGCTCGACTACCCGCGCGACCGCCTCGAGCTTCTGATTGGCGACGACGGCTCAACCGACGAAACAGGCAAGGTCGCACAGCAAGTCGATGCCGATTTCGTACGTCTCATTCGCGCTCCCCGCGGAGGCAAAGCGGCGATGCTCAACCGCCTCGCTGCCGAGGCGCGCGGAGAAATTTTCGTCTTCACCGACGCCAACACACTCCTCGAATCCGATGCGTTGCAACAACTCTTGTCGCACTTCGCCGAGCCGCGCGTGGGCTGCGTGTGCGGGCATCTGGTGCTCGCAAGCGCGCGCGAAGCAGGCCAAAGTGAAGGCGCCTACTGGCGCTACGAGACGCGCATCAAAGAATACGAGTCGCGCCGCGGTGTCGTGCTCGGCGCGGCCGGCGGTCTCTATGCGATTCGCAAACGCCTCTTCCGTCCGCTCCCCGCGGGAATGATCGCTGATGATTTCGTGGTCTCGATGCGCGCAGCGCTGGCCGGTTACGAGGTGCGTTACGAACGCGCGGCGGTAGCACACGAGGAAGCGGCCGACGACTACGCGAGCGAATTTCGTCGCCGCGTACGAATCGCCGCTGGCAACTGGCGCGGGCTGCACGTGGTGCGTGCGCTGCTGGCGCCATCGGTTGGTTTCGTCGCGTATGCATTGTGGAGTCACAAAGTGCTGCGCTGGTTCGGTCCCGCGCTGCTCTCGGCGGCGCTCGTCTCGAGTGCGGTACTTGCGGGCTCGCCGGTTTACGCCGTTGCGCTGGCGGCGCAGCTCAGCTTTTACGCGGTGGCGCTCTTGAACGTGCTCGGTGTGCGCGTGCCCGGTGCGGGCCTCGCGCGCCATTTCGTAGCGATGAACGCCGCGCTCGCATTGGGTGCATGGAAGTACTTGCGGGGCGATACGGCGCCAATCTGGGCACCGACCGCGCGCACGTCGGGCTAGAGCGGTTTTCATTTGCGTCGATCCGCTGCAACGCACGATCGCCGGTCGAAAACGACGGGCTCGTCGCTGCGCTGCTCGACGCACCAGAAGTGCGCCTGCGCTGCTCGCTCCTCTCGCGCCGTTTTCGCCTCGGCGCTCGCGTGTTTCGCCAGGCTCAACGCAAATGAAAACCGCTCTAACGCCTCAGCACGACCTCGATTCGTGCACCATTAAATCCGGGATAATTTCGGCATACACCATTCACGCATTTCAACCCCGCGCGTTGTCCGCCTGCGAAAAGCCGCACGATGTTGTTCGTATCGTCGCTCTGCCACTGCAACCCAGCGTTCGGTTGATAGGGCCGATTCACCTCGGGACTCTCGGTCGAATATTCGAATCCCACCGAACCGGTCCACGTCGAGCCGCGGCGCAGCGCAAGCGTGGACTGCCCTTCGGACCACGGACGAAAGCTGGTGACCGCTTCGCGATGCTGGCGATGAAATCCCGCGAGCTCCAAATTCCAAGCCCCCGTGATCGGTTGCGCCACATCGAGCTCCACATGCCACTCCCGCGCATAGAGTCCGCCGGGTTCGCGTGAAAGTGCGTTGTTGCGATCGATGCGCCAGCCGCCGGAAACGCTGGCGCGGCCGCTCTCCCAGCGGATTTGTACGCCGGCATACGGATCGAAAATGTCGTAGTTGTCGATGCGGTCGCGAAAAAATCCCATCGAGGCGTAGGGCGAAAATTTCTCGGAGGCGCGTGCATCCAAACGCAATCGCGCACCGACGATGTTGGCGTTTTGCTTGAGCGCCTGCGACACGCGCTCGAGCGTTGGCGCGCTGTTGTAAAAATCGACGGTGCTGAATTCGAGAAAGCGCGTCGAGTCGAGGCTGGTGCGCACCGGTTGAAAGTCGGCGTAATCTTTCGCTTCGAGGAGCGCGTTCCATTTTCCGAAAAAGGCGTTGAGCGATCCGTACGCGGCCCATCCTTGATGCGGAACAGCAGATTCGCGGCGCTGACCGTCGAGCTCGGCATAGAAAGCGCCGTGTTCCAAGAGGTCGGGGATTTCGAAACTCCCGCCGTAATTTCGAATCTCGGTCACCGGCAAAGTGGGCGACGTGAACGCTCCCTCCTGGTAGCGGAAGTCGGCGGCTTGCACGCCCGCGATGGCGATTGTGCCGATGCGGTATTCGGCCGCGCCGCCGAGGACCACGTCGTTGGGATCGCCCACTTGGCGTCCCGTGGATTCGTCGTTGTTGACGATGTTGGTGACGCCGCCCACCGCCTTGAGTGTGAGCGACTGCACGCGGATTGTGGAGGAGGCGCCGCGCAACGTGGTGTCGATGCCGAACTCGTCGATTTTGCGCAGACTCAAGACGAGGCCGCGTCCCAAGCTGACGTAAAAATCGCCGAGCGTGAGCTCGAGATTTTTTCCGGCGTAACCCACGGCGATTTTCTCGAGATCGATTCGGTTGGCGTAACGATCTTGCAACAAGCGGTCGATCGAATCACCAGGTGCTGCGGTGGGAACATGGCCGAAGAGCGCGCCATCGAGGCGCAAGAGCGAAAACCATTGGCCCCGCGAAGCGTCGACCTGAAGTCGGTCGAGGAGATCGCCGAAGTTGGATCCCGTGGGATCGTAGGCTAGCGAGCCGCGCGGCGCGACGTTGCCATTGTCGACGTGCCAGCGCGTTACCGCGGTCTCACTCACGTCGAGATGAACGGGTGCGCCGCCAATTTGCGTTTCCAGCGCGGCGGCGCGCAGCGGAACAAGAACCAAAGTGGTGAGCGCGAAGAGTCTGCGGTGCCTTAAAGACGAAAAATTCACAGGCTCACAGAAGTTTTTTTACGGCGGCTTCGAGTGCTGTTTCATCACCGGGCGCAAAACCGGAGTGCGCGGAAACGATGCTCCCCTGACGATCGAGCAGCACGGTGAACGGCGCCGAGCGCTTGGGATTGTAGTGGCTCACCGCTTTGCTCTCGAAATCGATGAGCACCGGAAACGTCAGCCCTCGCTCGCGCGCAAACGGCGCGACGTTGGCCATGGTCTGCGGATCGTCCATGGCCACGCCGATCACGATGAGTCCCCGGTCGCGATATTTAGTATAGAGCGCCTGGAGATGCACCAGCTCGGCCGTGCAGGGATGGCACCAGGTCGCCCAAAAATCGAGCACGATCACCTTTTTTCCGGCGAAGTCGGAGAGGCTCACTGGCGCGCCGGTGAGATCGCGCAAGGTGAAATCGGGCGTGCCGGAGGGGAGCGAGGTGTGCGCGTTCTCCACCGAAGTCGTGGCGCAACTCGCAACGAGGGCCGAAGCGGAAAGCAAAGTCCGAAGAGGACGAAACGTCATCGTCATTTGAGGTACGTCGTGGCGAAAGCGTCGATGCGATCCTGATCGTAGCCGTACCAGGCGTCGACGATTTGCATGGTGTCTGCGCGGACGACGGCGTTGTAGGGAAGCGCGGCGGTTTCGATTCCGTTGCGGCCCGCAAAATTCTGTTGTGAGTCGGCGAGCCCGACCAACTTGATTTTGAAGTTGTCGACCCACGAGTCGAGATCGTCCCGCGTAGCTGGCGTGGTGGACGAGCGGTCGTTTCCCTGAACGATGACAGTGAGCGCGAGTCCGCCTTTGGGCCACCAATCCGTGGCGGCTTGTTCGAGCCTTGGCGCCTGCGTCCGGCATGCGGGACACCAGAGCGCTGAGACGTCGATGTAAAAATATTTGGCGCTGGTCTTACGCAGGTCTTGGAGATTGATCGCGCGATAGGCCGCTTTGCTGACGATCGGTTGCGCCAAGTCGACGTTGAGGTACCCGTTGAAGTCGAGGTTGGGCAACACCTTCTGGAACTGAAATCCGTAGCCGCGCGCCGGTGCTTCTGGATAGGGGTTGGGGTCGGTGGTGCCGCCTCCATCGATGGCGCCGCCGTCCGCATTGTTGTTGGAATCGTCTGACGCGCCGCCAGAGGTCACGACATTTGAACTGCAGGCGAACAGAAGGAAGAGAACGCTGACGAGCGAACGATGTGGTTTCAAAAAGGCTCCAGAAAAGTTTCGACGAACGTACAAATCGCTTCACGGCCTGTCAAAGCGTGCCTGTTCACGTTGGTGCAAACCTGGTACACGCCGCAAAAACGAAACGGAGGATTTCCAACATGGGCCGCCAGCGCGAGAAATATTTTTGTTGTGCGACATTGAGTATTCTTATCGCGGTCTCCGGGTGCAGCGCCTCCAAGTCGGACGATGCTCAAACGCCTGGGGATGGTGGGTCCGACGCAGGTACTGATGGAGGCATGGCCTGTTCAGGCGGAAACCAGGGCGACGTTTGCGCGAAGACCTCTGAGTGTTGCGCGAAGTCAGGCCTGGCCTGCGTCGGCGGTGTTTGCCAATCGCCCACGTGTCGTCACGCGGGCGATTCTTGCGCCAACGACCCGTGCTGCGTCGGCACCACGTGCAACCCTAATTCCTTCTGCGAACCGCCGTGCAGCAATTCGACGGTCTGTCGTGCCCATGGCTCGAGCTGCGCCGCGGACGCTGAATGCTGCGGTGGTCAGAAATGCAGCGGCGGCGTTTGCGGGACAGGAGCGTTGTTGTGCGCCGGCAAAAACGATCACTGTAGCGATGCGATGCCTTGCTGCAACACGCCCGGCGCGCCGTCGCAAATCTTCTGCCAAACGGTGTCAGGTTCCAACATCGCGCAAAAAATTTGTCGGCTCGGTGGTGCGCAAGACGCGCACTGCGACGACACGATGCCTTGCCAGTTTCCGTTGGCGTGCGTCTCGGGCACCTGCCAACAGCCGTCGACCTCCTACGTGTGCAATCCAAATCGCGGTTGCTCGGTGGGGGATAGTTGCCATCCACCTGATCTCACCACCACGCCGCCCGAGACTGATTCGTGCAGCGTTTCTGGCCTTGCGTGCGACGCCAACGGATTCTGCCGGCCGCCCACGCTCGGTGATCCGTGCAGTGACAAAGTCACCTGCGTTGGTACCGCGGGAAGCAACGCTAAGGTCGCTTGCGTCAAGGATGGAACGGAGGGCCGTTGCGCGGAGCTCTGCACGAGCGACGCCGATTGTCCCGACGCAACGAATTTCTGCGTGAGCGTTTCGGGCGTTTCTCAAAAAGTGTGCACTTTCGGCCTCTGCTATCTCGACGTGGATAAGAAGACAGCGGACGCGTACGGCATCAGCAACGATCGCGCGGTGCTTTTCAAACCCTGTGCAGGCCACCCGGACATGGTCTGCCTGCCTGAGGATCAGCAAGGCTCAACCGTCGGAACCTGTCGGCAAAACAACTTGAACAAAGGCGAAGGTGGAGCGGGCGCGCCTTGCAAAAATATTCCCAGCCGCACCGCGCCACATCTCTTGTGTGACGCAGCGAATATCTGTTTCGGCAGCAGCTGCATGCCCATTTGCAACGCGGTGAGTGACCAGGAGCCGTCGTGCAAAAACGGTTATTCGTGTCTGATCGCTTCACCGAGTCCCGCGCTGACCAATAAAGATGTCGTGGGCACGTGCAGCAATCGGTGCAACGTTTACGGCGATGCAACCACGAGCGGTTGCAACACGTTTTGTGGTGGACCTACGTCGGCGTGCTCCCTGTATTTTGCGGATGATCCGCGTGGCGCATTTTGCGTGCCTGCCCCGACACCGGGAATTGCCGTTGGAAAGGCGTGTGACCCCTTCGCCGCCTCGGGTGACAAATGTGCGGCGGGCACCGTTTGTACGCAGGGATCCGCGAGCGCAAATTATCTCTGCAGAAAAATGTGCGATCCCAGTGGCGTCGACGCGCTTGGAGCTTGCGCCAGCGGCACCGTTTGCCGAGGTCTCTCATGGTGCGGAGCATCTGCGGGAACGGCGTGCAAGCGCTTGGGTGTTTGCGAGTAGCCTGATTTGACCGGCACGACGGGCGCGCTTACATCGAGCCGTGGAAATTGCTGGACAGGCCATCGTTCTTGCCGCGGGGCGTTCCGCGCGGTTCGGTGCGCCCAAGGCATTGGCGCTTTGGCGCGGGCGGTCGTTCGTGCTTGCGGTGACCGAGACGTTACGTGGCGCGGGATTTTCGCGTCCGATCGTGGTGGTGCGATCGGGGGACAACGCGATTCGATCGCAAGTCGATGCGCAGTGTGTCGTCGCGGAAAATTCCGATCCTGATCGCGGCATGCTGTCGTCGCTGTGGGCTGGACTTGATGCGCTGCCGGTCGGCGCCCCGTGGGTGCTCGTGGCGCTGGTCGACCAACCTGCCGTGCATGCGGAAACCTGCGGCCAGCTTTCACGCGCCGCGGATCGCGATCCCGACCTCGTTCACGTTGCGGCCCACGCGGGCAACGAAGGACATCCGGTGGTTTTTCCGGCGCGACTCTTGGCGGCGCTTCGTGGTGCGGCGCTTGCGACTGGTGCGCAAGAGATAGTCAATATCGAACGAGCGGCCGGCCGTTTGCGCGTTCACGCCGTCGACGATCCTGGTGCGTCGCTCGATGTGGATACGCCCGCCGATTTGCGTCGACTCGAGGAGTGCGTGCCATGACAGAGCTAGAGCTGCTGACGTCCGCGTCGCAACGGGCCGCCGCTCGCGATCCGTTCGTGCTGGCGACCGTGACGCGCGTCGAACGTTCCACGCCACGCGAGCCAGGCGCGAAGATGATCGTCCTCGCAAACGGCGCCATCGAGGGAACCATCGGCGGCGGGCCCTTGGAGGCGGCGGTGATCGCCGAGGCCAAGCGCCTGTTGGCTGAGCGCGGTGCGTCAGTGTCGTTGCCGTTTGCGCTCGATGCATCCGGATCGGAAGCCGCGCGCCTGAATCCGACACCGGGCGATCTTTTGGGAATGAAATGTGGTGGCGAAGTGGAGGTTTTTCTCGACGTGATTCGACCGCCGCCGCGCGTGATTATTTATGGCGCGGGTCACGTGGGCGAAAAGACCGCAGCGGTGGCGGGGGCGGCCGAGATCCCGCATGTCGTTGTCGACGATCGCGCGAGCCTTGCAACGCGCGATCGCTTCCCATTAGCAACGGAAGTTTATTGCGTCGACTTGCACGCGCAGCCGCTCGGCAGCTTGGACGTTGGTGCGGAAGATTGCATCGTGATCGTGACGCGCTGCCACGCCATCGATGAACTGGTGTTCGAGGCCGCCGTTCGCTCCCCGGCGCGCTATGTGGGACTCATTGGATCGCGACGAAAGATCGCGCTTATCAGCCGCTCGATGGAGAAGAAGGGTCTCGACCCGCGCGGCGATCCGCGGGTTCACGCGCCCATTGGATTGGACATCGGAACTAAAGCACCCGGACAGATTGCGATCGCCATTCTCGGGGAAGTGTTGTCGGTGCTCGGCGGGAAGTTGCAACACCGGCGGCTTGCGCCGCACATCGATCAGGTCAGCGAAGCGAGAAACGTTGCCAGCACGTTTCCGGCCACGCGACGGCGATAGACCGCGGTACTGCGCAAATCATCGATCGGAGCGACTTCGGCGGCCAGAGATCGGCGTGCTTCGTCGATTAACATTTTGTCAAGTCGTTGCCCGGCGACCAGCGCCTCGGTTTTCGGCGTGCGGAGCGGCGTCGGGCCAGCGCAACCAACGCCGATGGCGATCGCCTGCAGCGTTCCGTTGGTCGCCGTTGCGCGAAGCGCGAGCACCATTTTGGCAATCGATTGCGCGCGGCGCGTGCCGACTTTTCGCCAATAGAAACGCTCGCCGACTTTCGGCGCGGGAATGCGAATAGCGGTGATCATTTCGTCAGGCGCCAGCGCAGTCCGGCGGTAGCCGACGAAAAACTGCGTTGCCAAAATCGTGCGGGTGCCCCGAACGCTGGCAACTTCGATCCCTGCATCGCGCGCGAGAAGCACCGGCAACGGATCTCCCGCTGGCGATGCATTGGCGACGCTACCCGCCAGCGTTCCGCGATTTTGAATGGCGGCCGCGCCAACTTCGCGCGCACACAGCACGAGCTCCGGTGCCATTTGCGCGACGTGCGGAGATCTCAAAAGATCAGTGTAAGTGGCGAGCGCGCCGATGACGAGCTCGTCGCTCTCGCGTCGCACGAATCGCAACTCGGTGAGCCTGCTCAGATCGACGACCAGCTTCGACGTGAAGCGACCATCTTCCAGCGCCACCATGAGATCGGTCCCGCCCGCGAGCAGCGTGCACTTGCCGGCGTTCTCGGCCAACGTGGCCAGCGCAGCGTCTTTCGTACGCGGTATTACAACGTTGATCGAAGCGATCATGGAGTCGCCGCGGCTTTCTGCACGGCGGCGACGATCTTGGTGTAGCCGGTGCAGCGGCAAAGGTTTCCAGCGAGACCTTCGCGAATTTGTGCTTCGCTCGGATGTGGCGTCTGGTTGAGGAGTGCGTGCGAAGCGACGAGCATTCCCGGTGTGCAGATTCCGCACTGGGCGCCGCCTTCGGAAACGAAACTACGCTGAAGTGGTGAGAGCGCAGCACCGTTCGAGAGACCTTCTACAGTCACGATCTGCGCGCCGTCCGTTTGGCAGATTGGAATGAGGCAAGCGTTGACGAGGACGCCATCGAGTAGCACGGAGCAGGCGCCGCACTCTCCTTCGCCGCAGCCTTCCTTGGTGCCCGTAAGCGCAAGGTCGAGCCGCAGCACATCGAGAAGTCGGCGCATCGGCGCGACCTCGACGGTTTTCGAAACGCCGTTCACGCCGAGTAAAATCTTCATGCGGACTCCAGCGCCGCGAGGAGCGTTTCCGGCGAGGCGGGGAGCGCGGTCGGCAGAAATCCGGTGGCATCTAAGATCGCCGCGACTACAGCGGGCGCGGGTCCGTCGATCGGTAATTCACCGAGCCCTTTAGCGCCGAGCGGCTGATGCGGCGTCGGGCATTCGATAAGCCGCGCGTCGATGGGTGGCGTGTCGAGTGCGGTCGGAATGATGTAGGTGCTCATGCGATCGTGCAGATAGCGGCCCTCTTTCGCGCGCAGTTCTTCGACGGTGGCCCAGCCCAGGCCTTGCGCGGTGCCGCCTTCAACTTGGCCCTCTGCAAGCACCGGGTGCATGACGGTGCCAGCGTCAATCGAAGCGGTGAGGCGCAGCACCGTCGTCTCTCCGGTGTCGAGATCGACTTCCACTTCCGCCACGTTGGCGCCCCATCCATACGCCGCATACGCGTCTCCGCGGTAGGTCGCTTCGTCCCACACAATCTCGGGCGGCGGCGTGTACTGCATGAGAGATCGTCGTGCTTCGAGCGGCGCGAGTGCAGCCCACGCGGCAAGCGATGTTCCTTTGGGCACGCGCTGTTTGATTTCTTTGCACGCGCGGTGGAGCAGGCCGCCGACGACCATGCAGGTTCGCGAAGCGACGGTTGGTCCGCTGTCGGGGACGAGCGAGGTGTCGGCCTCCTCGATGTCCACGTCGTCGTAAGTAAGCGCGAGTGCATCGGCCACGATTTGCGCGAAAATCGTTCTCGTTCCTTGGCCGATTTCCGTCGAAGCAGCGAGCACGCGTGCGCGGCCGTCCGTCGTGATTTCCACGCCGGCCACCGACTTCAAGTGCACTTCACCTGCGCCGGTAAATCCCGCGCCATGATGAAACACCGAGCAGCCGACACCGCGTACTTTGCGTCCGCCGCGCGTGCGTTCCTCGGCGTAGCGCGCGCGTTTCTCCTCGAAGCCGGAGCGCTGAAGCGCATCTTCAAAAACTTCGCGTGAGGCCACGCTCGAACGAAGCACTTGTCCGGTTGGCAAGACATCGCCGAGGCGCAAAAGATTTTTGCGGCGCAATGCGTGCGGCGCCATGCCGAGCTCGCGCGCGATCGCTTCCACGTGCGCTTCGATGGCGAAGATTGCTTGCGGTGCACCGAATCCTCGGAAGGCGCCGTTGGGTGGTGTGTTGGTGCGCACTGCGCGGGCGTGAATCCGCGCGGCTTGCCAGCGGTACGCACCGTTCGCGTGTAGCGCCGCGCGTGACACGACGACCGGCGTGAGCGTGACGTAAGCGCCGCCGTCGATGAGCAGATCGATGTCGCAGCCGAGCAACATTCCCTCGTGCGTAACGGCCGAGCGGTGTCGCACGATCGACGGGTGCCGCTTGGTCGTTGCTTGGATGTCTTCCTGCCGCCGGTAGAGAATCTTCACCGGCCGCCCGCTCTTTTTCGCGAGCAACGCGCAGTGCGCGGCGATCATCGACGGGTAGTCTTCCTTGCCGCCAAATCCGCCGCCGGTCGCGGCTTGAATGACGATGACTTGTTCGGGCCGCAGCTTGAGCAGGCGCTGCAAAGCCTTGTGAATGTAATAGGGGCACTGCATCGATCCGCGAATTTCGACGGCGCCGCCTTCGCGCGGAATGGCGATCATCACTTGCGGCTCGATGTAGAGCTGCTCCTGGTAGCCGGTGCGATACTCGCCTTCGACGATTCGATCGGCACGTGCAAAGGCTGCCGCGAGATCGCCTTCCTCGAGGAGAAAATCCTTCATGACGCCATTCGGCGAAGAGGCGGCGGCGATAGGATCGAGCATCGCCGCGAGCGGCTCAACGTCGACGTGCACATGCTTGATCGCTTCGGCGACGCGCTCGGCGTTGTCTCCGGCAATGAGCGCGATCGGTTCCGCGCAGTGCGCGATTTCACTCGACACGAGCGCCGGCTGATCGTCAGCGATCAGCGCGATGACGTTGTCGCCAGGAATGTCCGACGCGGTAACGCGAGTAAGTCCGTTCCAGTCGAAGGTCGGGTCAAACGTGATGCTGCGGAGTTTCCCGCGCGCGATCGTCGAGCGCACCGTGGCGCCGTGGAGTATTCCCGGAAACGAAAGGTCGTCACCGTAGCGCGTGGCGCCGGTGACTTTGTCGAGGCCTTCTTTGCGCAGCGGGCTCTGGCCGACGAGAGGCATGGCGACCTAGTAGACGAAAGGAACGAATCGCCGAACACGCGCGAGGTAGTCGCGGTAACGATCGCCGAATGTGGCGAGGAGCAATTTCTCCTCAGTACGCCCGCGTAAATCGCTGACGAACGCGACGGCGACGAACGCGCAAGCGAGCAGTATTGACGGCAACCAGAGAAAACTGCCGAGGGCCAAAAGATCGAGGGCGGTGTAGATCGGATGCCGGACGATCGCGAAGGGGCCACGCGTGCAGAGCTCGTGGCCCGCGTCGAGTTTGGCGGCGAATCGCCACGAGCGAAACACGGCCGTGCTCCAGACGGCGAGCGCTGCGCCAGCGAGGATGAGCGCGGCGCCAAGAAATGGAAGCGGCGTGAAGACCATCGCGCGCTCCGCAAAGAGCGTGTCCGGGATGCCGAAGTAGAGAAGAAAAAATCCGACCATGTGCGCTGTGACGAGCGCGTTGGCGCCGCGCGCTTGTGTCGCGGTGTCGTTGGAAGGAGCGCCGGTCGCGGTCGCGCGCTTGTTGAGCCAACGACCAGCGAGAAACGAGCCCCAGAAGATTGCATGCGAGACGTAAATGGCGATCGCGGAGGTTTTCATTTCCGCGTTCCCAGCACGCTGCGGGCTGCCGGCGAATCCTTCATCGGCAACACCGTCCGGCGCTTCCCATCGAACGCCCACAACGCGCCCGCCACAGCCGGAGCTGTCGGCACCAGCCCAATTTCGCCGACGCCCTTCGCACCGAACGGCCCGAGCGGTTCGTTCTCCTCGATGAGCCGCACGTCGATCCCCGGCACATCCTTGGCGCGTAAAAGTCCGAGCGACAAGAACTTCGTCGACACCGGCCGCGCGTCGTCACCACACTTGAACTCCTCCGTGAGCGCGTAGCCGAGCCCCATGTGGACGCTGCCTTCGATTTGCCCTTCGCACAATTTCGGATTGAGCGCGCGACCGACATCGTGCGCGGCGATCACGCGCGCGAGTTTTCCGTCGTCGTCGAGAATCACGACTTGCGTTGCGTAACCGAACGAAGCGTGAAGCCGCATCGGCTCACCGGGTTTGGCGTCCTCGAGTGAAGTCGTTGCGCCAACTTCGTGTTCGCCTACAAATTCGCGACCCACCAGATCGGTGAGTGTCCCGTCCGTGCCCAGCGCGGCTTTGAGCGATTTTGCCGCTGCACGTACTGCACCGCCGCCGAGCAAGGTGGCGCGCGACGCGGTGGTCATGCCGCAATCGACTTGGCGCCGCGTGTCGACATGCACGCGCATGCAACGCGGATCGAGGCCCGCTTCCTCCGCCGCGATCTGGGTGAAGATCGTGTACATGCCCTGACCCATCTCGGTGTAGCCGACGTGAATTTCGACGACGCCGTCGGTGGTGACAGAGATTCGTGCCAGACCTTTTTCGGGTAGGCCATTTCCAATGCCGACGTTTTTCAAGCCGCAAGCGATGCCCGCGTATTTTGCTTTTCGAAAATCGTCTTTGACCGAGAGCAGCGTTTTTTTGAGACCGACCGATGCTTCGAGTTTCTGGCCCGGCCCCCAAAGGTCACCGACGTCGACCGCATTGCGCCAACGAATCTCCCAGCGATCGATGCCTACTTTCTCCGCGAGCATGTCGAGGCACGACTCCATCGCGAAGGCCGCTTGATTGGCGCCGAATCCGCGCATGGCGCCGCAGGGCGGATTGTTGGTGTAGACGGCGAGCGCTTCCACATCGAGCGCGGGCACGCGGTACGGCCCTGTGGCGTGGCCGGCCGCGCGTTCGAGCACTTTCGCGCCGACGCTGGCATAGGCGCCTTTGTCGCCGATCATGCGCGCTTTGAGCGCGGTGATTTTTCCATCGGCGTCGCAGCCGACGGTGTAGGTCATCGTCACTGGGTGACGTTTGGGATGCATGCGCATCGAGTCGTCGCGCGAGAGCGTCAGCTTGACCGGCCGACCGGAGTGGTGCGCGAGAAGCGCGGTGTGCCCTTGGATGGAGAGATCTTCCTTGCCGCCGAATGCGCCACCATTGGCGACGAGCTGCACGGTGATTTTCGATTCGGAAATTCCGAGCAGCGACGAGAGCTGACGGCGATCATCAAACACGCCCTGGCCCTGGCTGTAGACGAGCATTCCTCCAACGGGTGGCCACGGCCAGCTCGGCAAAGCGCGGAGCGGTGGTGTGAATCCGTGTGGCACCACGATGCAGCATTCCGGCTCGAGAAAAGCCTGCTCGATGCGCTGCGTGGAAAAAGTCTCGGTGACCACATGGGTGCTTGCGGCCAAAGCGGTTTCGGTATCGCCGCGCGAGTAGGCGGATCGCGAGAGCAGATTTCCGTCGGGATGAATCGGTGGAGCATTGGGTGCGATGGCGGCAAACGGATCGGAGATCGGCGTGAGCACTTCGTACTCGACACCAATCGCCGCGGCCGCCACGCGTGCTTGCGCGGCCGTGTCCGCGGCGATGCAAGCGAGCACATCGCCGACGTAGCGTGTCTCTTCACCGACGGCGACGAGTTGTGGCCAGTCTTTTTCGATGAGGCCCTGGTAGCGCTGTCCGGGAATGTCGGAGGCGAGCAAAACCGCGCGAACGCCAGGCATGGTGCGGACCGCGGCGACGTCGATGGCCAGAATTTTGGCGCGTGGATGATCGGTGAGTCGCACCGCACCGTAGAGCTGATCGGGCGCATTGAGATCGTCCAAGAAAGCCCGATCGCCAAGGGTAAGATCGCGCCCATCGTACTTCGGCATCGAGGTTCCGATGCGGCCCGAGTCGTCCATTGGAGGCATGGGCTCGCCGCGTAATACATTCGATGCGAGATGTATAGCATCGATAATTTTGACGTATCCGGTACACCGGCAGATGTGGCCGTTGAGCGCCTTGGCGATCTCTTCACGGGACGGCGCGGGATTTTTTTCGACGAGGTTCACGCCGCGCATTACGATGCCGGGAATACAGAAGCCGCACTGCAGCCCGGCGGTGGCCACGAAGGCGTCGGCGAAAATTTGGCGCGTGCGCGCGTCGACGCCTTCCAGCGTGCGGACCTCGCGGCCTTCGCATTTTTTCGGCGACATCACGCAAGACACCTGCGCGCGGCCGTCGATTTCAACCACGCAACAGCCGCACTGACCCTGCGGCGAGCAGCCATTTTTCGCGGCGCGCAAATCGAGGCGGTCGCGGAGAACATCGAGCAACGTTTCGGTCGCGCCGACAGTGACCGAGCGGCGAACGCCGTTGACGTTGAGCGAGAGAAGGTCGGACATGCGGCGCAAGATACTCGGCCGTCTGGTGGCGACAAGTGCGCCTGGCGCGGCGCGGCGGTGATTTGCTAGACACGCTCGTCATGTCGCTCGAACAGGTCACCGGTCTTCGCTGTGTGCGCTGCGGCACGATCTACTCGCGCGGCACCGAGGGAACGTGTGCCAGTTGCGGTCTAGACGGCATTCTCGATGTCGTTTACGACGATGCGCTCGTGCGCAAAACGTTGACGCGCGCGGCGCTTGCCGAACGGACGCGGACGCAGTGGCGCTACCGTGAACTGCTTCCAATTGGCGATGGACCGCTTCCGTCGCTCGCTGTTGGCATGACACCGCTTTACCAAGCGCCGCGACTCGCGGCTTCGCTCGGCCTCGCGCGCGCATTCGTGAAGGACGACGGTCGCAATCCGACCGGAAGTTTCAAGGATCGCGCAAGTGCTATCGGTGTTGTCAAAGCGCGTGAAGCGAACGCTCGCGTGATCGCTTGTGCCTCGACGGGAAACGCCGCGTCGTCGCTTTCCGGATTCGCTGCGGCCATCGATATGCCCGCGGTGATTTTCGTTCCGAAGCGCGCGCCCGAGGCAAAAGTCGCGCAGCTACTGATTTTTGGCGCGACGGTTCTGCGCGTGAATGGCACCTACGATGAGGCGTGGCAACTTTGCCAAGACGCTTGTGCGCGGCACGGTTGGTACAACCGCAACTGCGCGGTGAATCCCTATCTCGTCGAGGGAAAAAAGACGGTTGGTCTCGAGCTCGCGGAAGAACTCGGCGATCGCATGCCTGAGTGGGTCGTTCTGTCCGTGGGCGACGGTTGCACCATTGCGGGCGCGTGGAAGGGACTTTGCGAAGGGCATCGTCTTGGCTGGATTCCGCGGCTGCCGAAACTGCTCGGCGTTCAGGCCAGTGGTGCGCGCGCGATGGTCGATTTGATGACGATGAAGGGCGAGCCGGATTCGCTCGGAACTGGAGAGGCCGTGACGATTGCGGACAGCATCGCCGTCGGGCAGCCGCGCAATTGGCGGAAAGCGATTCGAGCGGTACGAGCTTCGGGCGGCGCGATGATCGCCGTGGAGGATTCCGAAATTCTCGCGGCGATGCGATCGACGGCTCGGCTAAGCGGCGTTTTCGCGGAACCTGCTGCTGCGGCGGCAACGGCAGGACTTGCGCGCGCGGTTGTGGATGGCCTCGTCGCGCGTCACGAAGGTGCGGTTGTCGTCGTGACGGGAAATGGGTTGAAGGACGTTCGTTCGGCGCTGACAGCGGTCGGGCAGGGCGTACAGGCGGACCCTTCGGTTGTAGTACGTTTGTATGACATCGAAGCGACAGCCGGTGCGGTGGACGATGCCGTTGAGCGCGCGGGCGTGACCGCGTGATTCTGCGCGGCGCCACGCTCTGCGAGTTGGATCCGCTTCGCGTGGAGCAGCGTGACTTGCGCATTGTCGAAGACACCATCGTCGAGCGCGGCGAGAAGTTCGTACCGGCGCAAGGCGAGGAGGTCATCGATCTCGACGGCGCCGTGGTTCTTCCAGGCCTCGTCAATGCGCACACGCATCTCTATTCGTCCCTCGCTCGGGGCATGCCGCCACCGGAGCGCGCGCCGAAAAATTTTCCGGAAATTTTGGATCTCATCTGGTGGCGTCTCGATCGCGCGCTGGATCTTCCCGACGTGCAGGCGTCCGCGCTTGTTGGTGCACACGACGCGGCGCTGTGCGGCGTGACGACGGTCGTTGATCACCATGCGTCGCCGAATGCCATCGCTGGGTCTCTTGCCGAAGTCCGCGCAGCATTGAGCAAAGTCGGTGTGCGCGGCGTCGTTGCTTACGAGACGACCGATCGCTGCGGCGCAGCGGGAACGCAGGCGGGGCTTCAAGAAAACGCTGACGCACTCCGCGCGCAGACCGCGGATCTACGCGCGCTCGTTGGCGCACATGCGTGCTTGACGCTCTCGGACGAATCGATTGCCGCCTGCGGATCGCTAGCTCGCGCGCACGCGAGCGGCGTGCACATTCACGCAGCGGAAGCGGTGGAAGATCGAAACGCCCTCGAGCGACTCGTGGGTGTTCTCGGCGAAAAGACGTTGATCGCGCATGGCGTTCATTTGTCCGAGCCGGAGATCGCACGGGTGCGCCAAAGCGGTGCCTGGCTCTTGCATTGCCCGCGCTCCAATTTGAACAACGGTGTCGGCACGGCGAGTGCTGCAAAATTCGGTGCGCGCGCGGCGCTCGGCACCGACGGAATCGGTAACGATCTTTTTGAAGAATTGCGCTGTGCCTTTTTCCGCTCGCAGGAAACGAAAAATCCTTTGTCGATGGCGCAGGCGATCGGGCTTCTCTCGGGCGGACACCGTCTCGCCACGGAACTCTTCGATCGCCCCTTCGGCGCACTTCGCCAAGGCGCGGTCGCCGACTTGATCATTTTCGACTACGCTGCGCCCACGCCACTCAATACCGAATCGCTGGCGGGCCACTTGCTGTATGGCTTCTCGACGCGCTATGTGCGCGACGTTCTCTGCGCCGGACGCTGGATTGTTCGGAACGGCGAGCACGTGTCGTGGTCAGCATCGAAGGTCGCCCACGTTGGTCAGGAAGCGGCAGCCCGCATTTGGCCCCGCTTGCACAAACCGATGAAGAGCTTACTTTCGTGATCGTTTGTAATACTCACCTTGAGGAGTCTTTAAATGTCCCGCATCGTTCGCAGCGCGCTGATTCAGTCGATTGCTCCACTCCCGGGCGACGCCCCGCTCGAGAAGCAGAAGTCCGCCATGATTGAAAAAGTGGTTGGCCAGATTCACCAGGCCGCGGCGAAGGGCGCGCAGATCTGCTGCCTCCAAGAAATTTTTTACGGCCCCTATTTCCCGGCTGAGCAGACCATCAAGTGGTACGGCCTCACCGAGCGCGTTCCCGACGGTCCGACGGTGAAGTTGATGCAGGGCCTCGCCAAGCAGCACAACATGGCGATGGTCGTCCCCGTCTACGAGCAGGAGATGACTGGCGTCTTCTACAACACCGCCGCGGTCATCGATAACGACGGTACCTACCTGGGCAAGTACCGCAAGACGCACATCCCGCACTGTTTGCCGGGCTTCTGGGAAAAATTTTATTTCAAGCCGGGCAATCTCGGCTTTCCGGTTTTCCAGACCCGTCACGCCAAGGTCGGCGTTTACATCTGCTACGACCGTCACTTCCCCGAGGGCGCGCGCCTTCTCGGCATGAACGGCGCGGAGATCGTTTACATCCCGAGCGCCACCGTGGCGGGTCACAGCGAATATTTGTGGAAGTTGGAGCAGCCGGCGCACGCGGTGGCCAATGGCTACTTCGTTGGGACGATCAATCGCGTGGGCACCGAGAAGCCATGGAGCATCGGCGAGTTTTACGGCCAGAGCTACCACTGCGATCCGCGCGGCAAGATCATCGACATCGCCTCGCGGGACAAGGATGAAGTGGTGGTGAGTGATCTCGATCTGGACGTGATCGATCAGGTGCGCGCGCAGTGGCAATTTTACCGCGACCGCGAGCCGTCGATGTATGGCCCGATCGCGCAGCCTAGCGCGCTGTAATACGGAAGATATCGAAAGTAATACTCATGCCGGCGAACCTTTCTGTCGAGCTCTTCGGGCTCAAGTTCAAGAACCCGATCATTCCTGCTGCCGGTCCCAACGTGGGGACCGGCAAGCAGTGCGCGGCGGCGGCGAAGGGCGGAGCGGGCGCGATTCTAGCGAAGACGGTCTCCGCCAAGGCCGCGGAAGTGCCGCGACCCGACATGTGGAAGTACGACAAGCTCGGCATGCTCAACGCCGAGTTGTGGACCGAGATGACGCTCGAGGAGTGGGAGCAGCGCGAGTTCCCCATTGCGCGAGCGGCGGCCAAAGAATATGGGATCCCATTCATTGGATCGGTTGGCTACACACCGGAAGATCTGCGCAGCGTCGGTCCTCGCGTGGAGGCCGCGGGCGTCAATGCCATCGAGTTCACGATTCACTACCTCGATCCGGCGCGTGTCGTGGAAACCGCGCAGGCGTTGCGCGAGAGTGTGAAAGTTCCGATCATCGGCAAGTTCTCGCCGCACGCCGGCGACCTGGGCGAATTGGCGATGCAGATCGATCCCTACGTCGATGCGTTTGCCTGCATCAACTCTGTCGGGCCGACCATGCTGCTCAACATCGAGCGCGTGGAGCCGGTGCTGGGCAGCGAGTTCGGTTACGGATGGCTCTCGGGGCCGCCGATTAAACCGATCGCGCTTCGCTGCGTGTTCGAAGTGGCGCGTCGCACGACGAAGCCAGTTATCGGCATCGGCGGAATCACCTGCGGCAAAGACGTGATCGAATTTCTGATGTGCGGCGCGTCGCTCGTCGAGATCTGCACAGTGGTCATGTACAAAGGCCAGGACGTCCACGCGAAAATCGCGCGTGAAGTGCAAGAGTGGCTCGACGCGCACGGCTACGACGACGTGAATCAGATTCGCGGGCTGTACCTAAAAAAGTACGGCATCGGCCAGCGCGTGGTGACGCAAAAAGAAGAAGCGCCGGTCGTCATCGAAGAGAACTGCGTTAAGTGCACCATCTGCGAGAAGGTCTGTTTCTACGACGCCATCTCCGCACCGCCGAAAACGCTCGCCAAAGTTTTCGATGCGCCCTGCTTCCAATGCGGTTTGTGTGTCGCGGCTTGCCCGACGGACGCGCTGGTCTTCAAACCGCGCGATGGCGTTACCATGAAAATTCCGGCGGCGCTCGAAGCGACCGATGCAGAGACGGGTGAACGTCGCGCGTGGCCGAAGCTGGCATGACGCCCGCGACGCAATTCGATCTCGTTCTCAAAGGCGGACGGGTCATCGACGGCACGGGCGCCGCGGGTTTTCTCGCGGACGTCGGCATTTCCGGTGAGCAGATCGCGGCCGTCGATCGCACGCGCTCGTTGCGTGGCCGCGGGCGAATCGACTGCGATGGACTCGTGGTTGCGCCGGGCTTTATCGACACGCATTCCCATTCCGATTTGCAAGTGCTGGCCGATCCCACGCTCGGCGCCAAGTTGCGGCAGGGCGTGACGTACGAAGTGTTTGGCCAAGACGGAATTTCCGTCGCACCAGTTCGCGTGCGAGATCAGAAAGATCTCGCGCGTCGTTTAGCCGGTCTCGATGGCACTTGGCCCGATTGGAGTTGGACGTCGACGGCGGATTTTCTCGATTATCTCGAATCGCATCCTGCCTCGATCGATCGCGCTTATCTCGTTCCGCACGGCGCCATTCGGCAGTGGGTAATGGGCATGGAAGATCGTCCGCCGACCACGGACGAACTTGCGGAAATGAGCGCGTTGCTCGGCGCCGCGCTAGATGCGGGGGCGCTTGGTCTCTCGACGGGGCTTATCTATCCGCCGTGTTGTTACGCCGACACCGCCGAGCTCGTCGCGCTCAACCGGATCGTGGCGCAACGAAAAAAAGTTTTCGTGGTGCACATGCGCAGCGAATCGGATCGCATTCTTCGCGCGACCGGCGAGATGATCGACGTAGCGCGCCAAAGCGGGGTGCATCTTCACATCAGCCATTTCAAGATCGCCGGCCAAAACAACTGGGGTGAGATCGAAGTGCTGCTTGCGCTTGTGAAGAATGCGCAGTCGTCCGGTGTCCGTATTACATGTGATCAATATCCGTATACAGCGGGCTCGACCATGCTGGGCGCGGTGTTGCCGCCGTGGGCGCATGCCGGTGGCGCCGCGGCGTGCGTGGCCCGGCTCGGAAATCGAACCGACCGCGCCCGCTTGCGAAGCGAGATGCTCGATCCGTCTCCGAGCGAGTGGGACAATTTTTGGAAATGGTCCGGGCCCGAGGGAATTCTCGTCGCCGATGTGCCGAGCGGACGAAGGCCGGAAGTCGTCGGGAAAAATGTGGCGCAATCGGCTGCTGCGTCAGGTCAAGATCCGGTGGAGTTTGCGCTTGATCTTTTGCGTGACGAAGAGCTCGGCGTGGCCATGGTTTCGTTTTCGCAGAGCGAAGACGTCGTCGCGCGCATTCTCGCCGAGCCCTACGTCAACGTCTGCACCGACGGCCTTTTGGGCGGCCGGCCGCATCCGCGCGCCTACGGAACCTATCCGCGCGTGCTCGGTCGCTACGTTCGCGAACGCAAACTCCTCACGCTCGAAGAAGCGGTCCGCAAGATGAGCGCGCAGGCCGCGGAGGCCATGCATCAGACCGATCGCGGTTGTATTACGTCGGGCCTCTTGGCGAATCTGGTGGTGTTCGATGCGTCACGCATTTTGGATCGCGCGACGTTTGCCGAACCGCTTTTGCCGCCGGAAGGCGTAGAGCACGTGTTCGTGCGCGGCATTGCGGCGGTGGCGAAGGGCGAAGTGACTGGCGCGCTACCGGGCCGCGTGGTTCGCGCTTAATTCCCCGACAAATCCACGTCGACTTGTTTGGTCTCACCGACGGCCAACTCGACCGGCAGCTCGCGGTCGGCCTTGAGCAGCGCGTTGGTTAATCGCAAACGATGCGTACCGGATTGCGTGTGGAGCGCCAGCGGCGTGACTCCCACCGCACTTCCATCGAGAAAAACCGAGGCGCGGTCCGGCATCGATCGCAGGACCAGTTGCGCTGGACCCGAAGTGGCGGGCGCTCGCGTGGCCCGGTCCACGCTGAGGACGAGCAGCGGTGGCAGAAGGGCGGCGGTTGCGGCTAGCGCAATGGCTGGGAACCTCGGTGCACGTTCAGGTGCCGCATCCGTGGTCACCAGGCCCTGCTGTGCAACGGCCTCCACCGTGACGTTGCGACGGCGATTGGGGGAATATTTGTCGGAAATCCACGCGCCGAGATCGTGCGCCGCATCGGCGTTTGGCGGACATGCGCGTGCAATGTCCGCGGCGATGGCCGTGAAGTTCGCCGGCCGCGAATCGGGATCGGTGGCCACCAGCGCATCGCCAACGGCGAGCAGCGCGGGAGCACCTCGCAACGAAAGCGACTGCAAAAGTTTTCCGAGGGCGTAAACATCCGTGCGCGCATCGCAGCGTTCGCCGCGGATCTGCTCGGGCGCCGCATAGCCGCGGGTGCCGCGTCCGCGTCCTGGCTCCGTCGTTGGTACGAGACCGCCGCGCGCTTTGGCAATGCCGAAGTCAGCGAGCTTCACTTCGCCGCGCGTTCCGAGCAGCACGTTACCGGGCGTGATGTCACGGTGAACGATTCGCAGCGGCCCGTGCTCATCCGCGGCGCGATGAATCTCCGCTATGGCGCGCGCCACCGAGAGCGCGATGTAGCCCGCGAGCCCGGTGGGCAAGCGTTCGCGTTGCAGCACGGTGGCCAACGGCACGCCGTCAACCCACTCGAGAACCAAAAACGGCGCGCCGTGAGAATCGAGCCCAGCGTCGAGCGCCGCGATCACATTCGGATGCACGATGCGACTCATGAGCCGCGCTTCTTCGAGCAGCCGTTGCCGTCCGGTGGCACCGCGCTCTGGAAGCGGCCGCTTGACCGCGACGAGTCGTGTGAAGGCGCCGGCGCCGTCGAAGCGCGCTAAAAAAACGGCCGCTTGACCACCGATCGCAATGCGTTCGAGGAGCGTGTAACGGCCAAGCTGAAGTGGGCGCACGGTGTCGTCAAAACATGGGCTCTGCCGGCGGTCATTACGTAAGTTGGTGTCTTGACACCACGCTGGTACGATCCTGGGAGTGCCCAACAACGAGCGGCCAGCCATCGTTGGCATCGACCTCGGCACCACCAATACTTGCGTGGCTTATGTGCGCAATCGCGTTGCGCGCGTTGTTCCGAGCGACAAGGGCGCGTTGATTTTGCCGAGCGTGGTTTCAGTGGATGGCAAAGGAAATCTCGTGGTGGGCGGTGCCGCAAAAGATCAACTGTTGGTGAATCCGCGCAACACCATCTGGGGCGCCAAGCGGCTCATCGGGCGGAAGTTCAATTCGCGCACGGTGCAAGAAATCAAGCCCTATTTTTCGTACGAAATCGTGGAAGGCCCGCAAGGTGAAGCGGCGGTAATGCTCGGCGGCAAGGTCCATTCGCTGCCGCAAATTTCGTCGTATGTGCTCGCGCACATCAAGACCGTCGCGGAGACATTTCTCGGCGGCGAAGTTGCGCAGGCCGTGATCTCGGTGCCCGCTTATTACAACGACAACCAGCGCCAGGCGGTGAAGGAGGCCGGGCGGCTCGCGGGTTTCGACGTCAAACGAATCGTCAACGAGCCCACCGCCGCCGCGCTTGCCTACGGGTTCAACCGCGGACTCGATCAGCGCATTCTCGTTTACGATCTCGGTGGCGGAACGTTTGACGTCAGCGTGCTCGACTTGCAGGGCAACGTATTTGAAGTGGTGGCCACGGGCGGCGATACTTTTTTGGGCGGCCTCGATTTCGACAATCGCCTCATCGATTACGTGTTGGAAGAATTTCGACGAGAGACGAAGATCGATTTGGCGCAATCGCCGATTGCCATGCAGCGACTTAAGGGCGCCGCGGAAAACGCCAAGATGGACTTGTCGCTTCTTTCGAATGTGGTGCTAGAGCTTCCGTTTATTACCGAAGACAAACGGGGCAAGCCGGTCACGCTGCGGCTTCCGTTGTCGCGCGAGCGGCTCAACGCGCTGACGTCGGATCTCGTCGACAAAACCTTCGCGCATTGCGATCGCGTGCTGGCCGAAAAAAACATCGATCCGAAGAGCATCGCGGAAATTCTGCTGGTGGGCGGCCAGTCGCGGATGCCACTGGTGCAGGGACGCGCGCACCAACATTTCGGAAGGCCGCCACGCAAGGGCGTCCATCCCGACGAATGCGTGGCGCTGGGCGCCGCGCTCTTGGCCGATTCATTGGGCGCCGCGGACGCTGTTCGCCTAGTTGATGTTTTGTCAATTCCGATCGGCATCGCGTTGCCCGGTGGCCGGCTGCGCAAAGTTCTCGAAAAGAACACGGCGATTCCGGTGCAGAAATCCTTTCGATTGCCGCCGGCGAAGGAAGACGATCCGCCGTTTCGCGAAGTTGATATTTTTCAGGGCGAGGCCGATGGCATCGTCGATTGCGAATATTTGGGAACGCTGCATCTGCCGACCGATGCTTTTGGGCAGCGGGTCAATTTTCTGCTCGACAGCGAGTGTCTATTGCGCGTGACGGTAGAGGCTGCCGCCGGTGCACCGAAAGAAATGGTGCTTGCTACACGCGACACGCCCGCTAGCCTGCGCACGGCATTGGCCGAGGAGCTGGAGCGCCGTCGTCTCCAGAACGATCAACAGGATTCAGGTCGGGCGGTGGGGCTCATGGCTTCGATTCGGCGCATTTGGGGCGGTCAAGAAAAGTAAGCGATTAAGCGATGAGGGGCACGCGCGATGGGCAAATCGATTGGCGAGCAGGCGACGTTGTTGGCGATGCGGGCGCTCGGCAAGCTCATGGAGGATCCGAAATATGCCGCGCACATGGCCGGAATTTTGGTCGCCGCGCAGCGTGGCCGCGAGACGCTGGGGACCGTGCAGAGCGCGGCGTTGCGGGCTGGCGGGCTGGCGACGCGGGATGATTTCAAGGCGGTGGGGCGGCGGCTCTCGCAGCTGAAGCGGACGGGCCTCGCCCTCCTTGAGAAGCTCGAGGCGCTGGAGATGAATCAGCATTGACACCTGGTCACGCTGGTGGCACACAGCGCACAGCGACAGTCCGCGAGGTTAGCTCAGCGGTAGAGCACTGCCTTCACACGGCAGGGGCCGCAGGTTCGAATCCTGCACTTCGCACCAAGATAAGCCGGCGGAATTGTTGGAGCGGATCCTTCGCGGTTCACGTCCGAGCGGCTTTCCGAGGCGCCCTGTAACACTAATGTAACAAGCGGCTCTGAATTTCCGTTGGCAACGGCCCTTGTCGGCAACGCGATCGGCGGCATGTTTGGCGCCATGCGATTGATGGCCGGGCGGAGATCTTCGACGTCCAGGTGGCCGTAAATCGCCGTGGTGGTTTTTACGTCGCGATGCCGGAGAATCTTCTGCACGCGATAGGGATCAACGCCAGCGCGGAAGAGCAGCGTTGCGGCGGTGTGCCGCAAATCGTGGAAGCGCATGTTTCGCGGGATTGCCTTGAGCCACAGCTTGCGGCCGCAGCCTTCGTTCATGCAGCACCGCTCGGCCGCGTCTTTGTGGCGCCAGGTGTGTTGCTCACGCGCTGCGTGCTTGCACGTTCGGCAGATGTGCTCGTACGCCGTGACCAGCCCGGCACGCGAGAGTGCGTGTCGCAGCACCTTCTGTGGATCGAGCTGCGGCGATCGCATCTTTCCCTCGTGGCCCGGCGCGGGGAACACGAGGTCGCCCGGCGCGATTTCGATCGCCGCTTGAAGTACAGGCAACAGCGGCTCTGCGATCGGGATGTAGTCCGCGTGGCCGCCTTTCGTTGTCGCTTTGCTGTAGGAGCGCGCGACGAAGATCACGCCCCGTTCGAGGTCCACGTCACTTTTGCGCAGCCCGAACAATTCGCCTTTGCGCATGCCGGTCCAGATGGCGCAGGCAAAGAGCGCGCGCCAATCCGCGGGGACGCTGTCGAGTAGCGGGGCGATCTCCTCTGCGCGCAGCGTTTCGAATTGATGATCCCGCACGACGCGTCGCCGCTCGACGCCTGCAACGGGATTTTGCCCGTTGTAGGTGCCTGCTTTGTGCGCGCGGCTGAAGATCGCGTACAGCATACTGCGCAGCTTGTTTAGCGACGCGGCCGCAGCGCCCTCGCGTTCCATCTCGCGAAGACGCGCGTCGATGAGCGCCGCTGTAAGCAGCCGCACCGGCACTTTCGCGATCTGCTTGCGCAGGATGTGCTTGTCGAGGCGCTGCTCTTCGCTTCCGTCGCGCTGCGCGTATTCGCGAATCCACCATCGGCACATCTCGCCGAGTGTCAGGGTGCAATCGCTGGGCATCGGCTCGAGCCCGAAGCGCGCGCGGTCCTCCTGCCGCTCTTTGTCGACGGCGAGCCGCTTCGCTTCGGTCTTGGTTTGCGCAGCGCACGGCGCGGACTGCCAGAGTCCCGCAGCGGAGTGCCACCGGATGTACCACTTGTCGCCGCGGCGATAGACGGAAGCCATTAGTCTAGAGGCTTCTCCGCGGCGTCCAGATGCTTCCAGCGCAGTCCACAGGCTTCTCCGTTACGCAGCCCAGCGAGGCCCTGGAGCGCGTAATAGACCTGCCGGTCGAACGGTATGCGGGCGTCTGAGATCAACGCTTCCAACTCAGGACGCTTGAACAGCGCTGTGGCGCGCCAGAGCGGGTCCTTGTCCTTGATTGAGCCTAGCTGCCGCTTCGTGAGGATGCAGGGAGAGCGGTCGATGATGCCGGCGATCTCCGCGTCTCTGAACATTGCGGAGAGCACCGAGTAGCAATTGCGCACCGTGCGCGGCGCGACTCTACCG
>JAHFDP010000102.1 GCA_023248955.1 Deltaproteobacteria bacterium | reverse complement strand
TCAAGTTCTCAGTTACAACGGATCGCAGTGGGTGCCGGCTGCGGTGTCCAACGCCATGCTCTCGAACAGTAGCGTGACGGTGACCGCGGGAACGGGCATGTCGGGTGGTGGTTCGGTGTCGCTCGGCAACTCGATAACACTCAACAACACCGGCGTGCTGACGGTGGGCGCGAGCGGTGTGATGGCATCGTCGGGTGGCGCGAACCCCAGCATTTCGCTCTCGGGAACGGTGCCGATTGCCAATGGTGGAACGGGAACCACGAACGGCGATCTCACCGCGTCGAACAACGGAATCGGAGCGACGTCGACCGATGCTTTCGTTTTGCAAAACACGACGTCGGCGGCTGCGGGTGCGCAGCAGATCTCGCCTCGGCTCCACTTTTCCGGGCAGGGTTGGAAGACGAACGCTACCGCGGCGTCGCAGGCGGTGGACGCGATCATGGAGTTTGTGCCGGTGCAAGGTGCGGCCAATCCGACCGGTACATTGAAAATAAGCACGTCGGTGAACGGCGCCGCCTACGCGCAGCAGATGTCGCTCGACACCAGCGGAACGCTGACGGCGACGACGTTTTCCGGATCGGGTGCTAGCTTGACGAGTCTTCCCGCGTCGCAACTGACCGGGACCGCTGCCGTCGGGGTTGGCGGCACTGGCGCTACGACGCTGACGGCGCACGGCGTTTTGCTCGGCGAAGGAACGGGCGCCGTGACGCCGACGGCCGCGGGCGCATCAGGAAACCTTCTGCTTGGTCAAGGTTCTTCGGCGGATCCGACTTGGAACGCCATGTCGGGTGACGCGACGCTCTCATCGAGCGGAGCACTCACGCTTGCCAACACCGCGGTGACGGCGGCGGCCTACACGAATGCCAGCATCACGGTGGACGCCAAGGGCCGGTTGACAGCAGCATCCAGCGGAACCGCGCCGGTGACTTCGGTTGGAGCGAGCAGTCCGCTTGCGTCCAGCGGCGGGACCACACCGACAATTTCGCTCTCGGGAACGGTGGTGGTGGGCAACGGCGGGACGGGGGCGACCACATTTACCGCGCACGGTATCTCGCTCGGTGAAGGCACTGGTGCCGTGACGCCAACCGCGGCAGGTGCGGCGGGAAAACTCTTGATCGCGCAAGGTTCGTCGGCGGATCCGACGTGGAATGCGATGTCGGGCGATGTGACGATCACGAGCGCCGGCGTGGCTACCGTGGGCGCTCTTCAAACCATCGCTGTTTCGGCGTCTGCGCCAACCACCAACCAGGTGCTCACCTACACTGGATCGCAGTGGGCGCCGACTTCGCCGGCCGCGGTGGCCGGCGTGAATGGTATCTGCAATGGGCGGCTCACGGTGACTAGCGGTACCGCGGTTACGACCTCCGACGTGACTGGCGCGAGCGCGAACACGCTCTACTTCACGCCCTGGTTCGGTAATCAGATCGGCCTCTATTACAGCAGCTCTTGGGGCCTTTATTCGTTCTCGGAAATCTCGAAGGCGCTCTCCGCCGCGACGGACGGTGGAGCGGGGCTCTCGGCCAACAAGAACTACGACGTCTATGCGTATTACACGGGCGCCGCGGTGGCCATCGACCCCGCATTTGTGGTGTGGACGAGCGACACGGCGGCGCCGACGCGTGGAACGCAGGATGGCATTACGGTGAAGAACGGAGATTCGACGCGGCGTTTGATCGGAGTCATCCGCACGACGGCGACGGCGACGCAGACGGAGGACTCAGCGGCGAAGCGGTATGTGCTCAATTGGCACCGAGCAAATCGTGTTTACAAGAGCCTGGAAAGTACCGACTCGGTTTACAACAGCACGACGTCTACGACATTCGTTCAATGCGGGAGCGTTCAGGTGTCCTATCTGGGGGCCGGTGATGGTATCGTCGACATGCAGGGAAGCACGGTTATGGAGGACACCATTACCGGAGCGAATACGGGCATTCTTACTATCGGAAGCTCGGGCACAGTAAAAGTGTCGGCGGCGACCACCGGCTCGATCTATCAAGGCACTGGCTACGATATCGATGTCATTGCGACTCTGCGCGAGGCGCAGACTGGACTCGTGACGCGTTATCTTATCTTCCGGTCGACTCTCGGGTATACCGTGGCCTGCCGCGGAGATTCGAGTGGCAACAGTGGCGATACCCCTTCCACTGTCCTCAAAGCCATGGTGCAAATGTAGGGCCCGCTACCCGCTCTCTTTCCGCCACGGGAGAGGGTTCTAACTTTCCATGCAGACCGCCACCGCGCCAGATGGTCTCGCCATTCAGTATCTTCGCCAAGGCGGCGGGCCGCGCATGCTTCTTTTGCAAGGACTCGGCGCGACAGCCGCCGCGTGGACGGTCAATGTCGTGCAGCTGGCGCGGCGCTTCATCTGCCTGGTTCCCGATCAGCGTGGGGTGGGCGCGACGGGCGCGCCCCCGGGGCCCTACAGCACCACGCAGATGGCGCTTGATGCTGCCGCGATTTTGGACGCAGAGGGAGCGGCGCACGTGGTCGGGCTTTCCATGGGCGGCGCCGTTGCGCAGGAGCTTGCGCTGGCGCGGCCGGAGCTCGTTCGATCGCTCACCTTGGTGAGCAGCTTCGCGCGAGCCGATCCGCGAGCGATCGCGCTGACCCGCGCCTGGCCTGACCTTTACGAGGCCGCGGGACCGGAGCTTTTTTTTCGCCAAGCCTACGCGTGGCTCTTTAGTCCGAAGTTTTTCGAACGTCCGGGCAATCTCGAAACGGCGATCACCTATGCCTTGCGCGACCGGCCCACGCTCGAGGGATTGCGCGGGCAATGCGCGGCGGTGATTGGTCACGACAGCTCGGCGCGGCTCGGTGAAATCATGGCGCCGACGTTGGTCATGCATGGCGTGCGCGACCTTCTCACGCCGATCGAATCGGCGCGCGCGCTGGCGGCGGGAATCCCTGGCGCTCAGCTTCACGAGATCGCTGGCGGCTACCATGCACTGAATCTCGAGTGTCAGGCCCAGTTCAATCGCGTGGTGATTGCGCACGCTGAGCGCGCCGCGTCGGAGTAGAACAACGCATGGTCAAACATCTCGTCGAACAAGTTCTGGCGCGCACGCTGGACCGCTGCGTCGCGGAAGGCCTGTTGCCGCCCGGGCCGTTCGAAATCGGATTGGAGGCGCCCAAGCAAGCGGCGCATGGCGATTTCTCCTCAAACATCGCGATGACGCTTTCGCGCCGCGCGCTTGGAGCCCTTGAGGGAAAGCCGCGCGATTTGGCCAAGGCTATTGCTGATCGTGTGGTCGATCCCGACGGCATCGTTGCCAAAGTGGAGATCGCAGGACCAGGATTTCTGAACGTGCGTTTGTCGGCCGATGTGTGGCCGCGCGCGCTTGGTGAAGTGCTGGCGCAGGGCGCGGCATTTGGGACGTCCAACGTGGGCGCGGGCCGGCGCGTGATGGTGGAATTCGTCAGCGCGAATCCGACGGGGCCGATGCATGTTGGGCACGGGCGCGGCGCGGTGGTGGGCGATGTTTGCGCGTCGTTGCTGACGGCTGCCGGCTACCAAGTCGTACGGGAGTATTACGTCAACGACGCCGGCCGGCAGGTGGCGGCGCTGGCGCACAGCGTTTACCAGCGGCTGCGCGAGCATTGTGGTGTTGGCGCGGCCGAGCTGGGCCCGGACGACTATCCGGGCGCGTATGTGGCCGACGTGGCGCGTGCGATGGCTACGGAGTGGGGCGACGCGCGCGCACGATCGATCGCGGCGCAGCCCTTTTCAGAAAATGCAGGACTGCTGCAGACGACCGCGGTGAATCTGGTGCTCGACACCATGATCAAGCCGACGCTTTCGCACTTTGGCATTCGCTTCGATCATTGGTTTTTCGAATCGAAGTTGCACCGCGAGCACGAGGTGGAGCGCGCCATCGCAGAGCTGGATCGACGCGGATTTATCGCGGTGGAAGTTTTGCCACCGCCGAAGGGGATGGAGCCGTCCGTCGAAGAATCGGCCACACCCGGCGTGCCACTGAAAATATTCAAGTCGACGCATTTTGGTGACGATGCGGATCGCCCCCTGGCCAACGCGGCGGGCGTTTACACCTATTTCGCTGGCGACGTTGCCTACCACTGGGACAAGTTGCAGCGTGGATTCGACCGCCTGGTCAATGTGTGGGGCGCGGATCACGGCGGTTACGTTAAACGCGTGCAGTTCGCCGTCGAGGCGCTCTCTGGAAAAAAGGGTCAGCCGGAGGTGGTGCTCACGCAGATGGTGAATCTGCTCAAGGACGGTGTGCCGCTGCGCATGGGCAAGCGTTCGGGAAATTTTGTCGAGCTACAAGAGGTGATCGACGAGGTGGGCGCGGATGCGGCGCGCATCTGGTTCATTCAGCGGCGTCACGATGCGGCCGTCGATTTCGATTTGGCCAAAGCGAAAGAGCAGTCCAACGACAATCCCGTTTTTTACGTGCAGTACGGGCACGCGCGGCTGGCCAGTATTCTGCGCAAGGCGGCGGAGCAGGGGGTGGCGGCGCCGCGGTTCGATCTAGAGACGGCGCGGGCGTTGACGTTGCCGGAGGAGACCGATCTCCTGAAGCGAATCTTGGCCTATCCGGAGCTGGTGGCGGGCGCGGCGACGGCGTTGGAGCCGCATCGGGTGGTCTTCTTTCTGACGGAGACCATCGGCGCGTTTCATTCGTATTATACTAAATATAAACATACGGAGCGCGTGATTGGGCCGGACGCGAAGAAGACCGCCGCGCGGCTGCTTTTGTGTCTCGCGCTCAAGCAGGTTTTGGCCAACGCGTTGGCGCTGTGCGGCGTGAGTGCGCCTGAAGCGATGGCGCGCGCGGAGATGGAACAAGCTTGATGCGCGACGTCAACCGCTTTCACGAGAAAGTTCAGCTCTCGCTGGACAATCGGCAGGTGGCGGGGCTGATCGCGGTGGGGTTGGCGCTGCTGGTGGGGGTGTTTTCGCTTGGCATCGTAGTGGGACGGCAGATGGCGGCGGCGTTCGTTCCCGCGCCGGCACCGCTGGGACTGGCGGCGCTCGATGCGCGGCGCGCGGAGGCGGAGGCTGCGTTGGTGAAGGTACCGCAGCCGACGAGTGCGCCGACTGCGAAGTCGACTACGCCCGCGTCCGCGAATACGACCGCGACGCCAACTGCAAAATCGACCGCGACCGCAACCGCGACGGCAACCGCGATCACGCTGACGGCCACGACCAGTTCGCCTATCGCGGCTCCTGCGGTGACTTCACCGCCGGCGACGAATAAGCCCGTTGCTCCCGCGGACGTTGCGGCGAAATTCACGGTGCAAGTTGCTTCGACACCGAAGAAAGAGGACGCCGAGCGAATCGCTGCAACGCTGAAGGGGCGCGGGTTTGCGCCGTATGTGGAATCGTTGGATCGCGGCGCGCACGGGCTTTGGTACCGCGTGCGCGTGGGGCGTTATGTGAGTCGTGAAGGCGCGGCGACCGCGGCGAAAGAGATCGGCCACGTCAGCGGCAAGCCCGTGGTGATGCCGCTGGCGAAGTAGGATTTCCGACTGCTACGCCGCGCGACGGTTGGCCTTCGCCACCGTCGCGAGATCATCTTCGCGCGGAACCATGCCGGTGCTCTTGTGCACCACGAATTCCAGCGCGCGGAAAAACTTCGTTGCCGCAAGCGGCACGTTCAGCCAACCGGTGGTGATGCAGTAGTGCTGCAGAAATGGCGTTCGGTGGTGCAGCGCGTGGTGATCGGGTGGCAGAATGAGATGCACGCGCTGCAACCAGCGCACCAGCACTGGCCGCTCTTTCTGGTGCGCCCACTTGTGAAATTGATTTGTTCCAAAAACCCAGAGCACCAGCGACCAGAGCAGCGCGGCGGCGAAGAGGCCAGACGCGTGGTCTAGCGGGATGCAAAACGCGGCGCCGAGCACGGGCAGCGAGACGAGGCTGTTGTTGCCGTTGGTCTCGATGAAGTCGTGACGCGTGATGGCGAGTTGATCGGTGTGGTGCTCGCGGAAAGGGCGGACCAGCGCCTCACCGAAGAAGGGCGTCTCCACCGAGCCCCAGGTGTCGGCCATCCAGTGCACGAAACCGGAGACGAAATCGGCGGCGATCAAGCCGAGAAAAATGGCCGCGGCGATCAGCCAACCCGCGCCACCGCTGTAGCGGAGCAGACGTCCGGCGAGAATGCCGGATCCGATGAGGAACGTGGCAATGCTGGCGATTTCGAGACGGCGATGGGAGGCGGTGTAGGTTGCGGACACGGGCGCGCATTCTAGCGGATTTGTGCCCGCGTTGTCGCCAGCATCTCCCGAAGAGGGTGCACGTCACCAAAGTGAGGCGGGATTTTTTGCTCTCCTGTTCTGATAGTATGTATACTATCGGTAACGGGAGGCCTAATGAACGTCGAGAAAATGGAATTCGATCGCGCTGCGTTATTGGAGGAACTCCGTGGAGC
>JAHFDP010000062.1 GCA_023248955.1 Deltaproteobacteria bacterium | reverse complement strand
CCGAGCCGCTGACCAATGGGGTGGCGACCTTTGCCGATCTCTCCGTCGATAAGCTCGGCCAAAACTATGCACTCCAAGCAACCGTTTCGGGTGCAAGCGCCACAAGTGGTACATTTAATATAGCACTGGGTCCAGCGTCGATGCTCACCTTTACAGTCGTGCCAGCCAGCGCAGTCGCGGGCGTGGCGATGGACGAGGTGGATGTCGCTGTGACCGATTCGCAACACAACATTATTACTGGCGCGCCGAACAGCGACATCACGCTGAGCGGCGTTTCCACGCTCACGGGTTCGTTAACGTCAACCACCCTCGGTGGCGTGGCCAGATTCAACGGTCTCAAAATCACGCAAGCGGGGGGGGGGGTAAAGTTCAGCGCCGCCTCGTCGTCGCCGTCGTTCCAGGGCATCAGCCCCCCTTTCGCGGTTACGCCGGCCACGCCCGCCATCCTAGAGTTTTCGCAACCGCCGCCGCCGAGTATGACCGCGGGCGCTCTCTCTGCGCCGCCCATCTCGGTGACGATTTACGACGAGTTCAAAAACATCGCTACAAATTCGCAGGACACCGTCACACTCACGGTGAGCGACACGAGTGGAAATCTGCTCAACACGCAGGTCCACGGTACCAGCGCGTCTTCGGTATCGGGAACCGGCGTCGCCACCTTCAACAACTTCAACGTGACGCAGGCTGGAATTGGCTACGCGCTCAAGGCAAAAGACGGCGCGATAACGGCGACTGCTGCCAACACGTTTACCGTCACCGCTGCCGATCCTGTGGCGCTTGCGTTTACCGAGCAGCCGACCAGCATCGTTGCCGGTCGATCGATCACGCCCACCGTCAAGGTTGCCATTCAGGACGCCAATCAAAATACCGTGCTCACCTCGTCGGCGAAGGTGACGCTGACCATCGCCGGATCCTCGTTTGTCCCAGTCACAGTTCAAGCGATAAATGGCGTGGCAACGTTCACCAACCTGACCGTGACACAGGCGACGGGACCGTGGCAGTTCGCAGCGAGCTCAGACAACGGGCTGCATGCGCCGCTAAGCAGCCAATTCACAGTGACCGCCGCCGCGCCGACGCAGCTTGTCTTTGCAAAGCTTCCGGCGCTTGTTACGGCGGGCGCGAAATTCGACCCGACGGTGCAGGTCTCGGCCGAGGACATGTATAACAACGTATCTACAACATACACGGACACCATCACGCTCACGGCGGCGCTCTCGGGCCTTCCCGCGAAGGTGGACCAGGCGCAACGGCCGATGGTCGGCGGCATTGCGATCTTCCCGGATTTCAATGTCCGGACCTCGGGGAGTGGTGGAGTGCTTACGGCAACGAGTGCGGCGAGTCTCACGGGAAATAGCGGCACTCCGCAGTTCACCGTCAACCCTGCGGCCTACGCGGGTCTCGCGTTTACAGCGCAACCGACTTCGGGAACGGCCGGCGAAATGCTGGTCGCCATCGTCACCTTGGTTGACCCCTTCGGTAACCCAACGCCCACGGCATCGGCGAATGTAACGCTTGGCCTGAAAGACGGCTCCGCATTGCAGGGGCAGTTCGGCGCGGGGACCACGAACGGCGCGGCGACGTTTCGCAACTTCTTCATCACGAGGTCCGCGCCCGACAACGTTCTCGTCGCCACAGCGGACGGCCTGACCCCGGCATTGACCAGCCCTTTCGCCATCACATTCGCCGCGGCGAAGAAACTCGCCTTCCTCGTCCCGCCGACGGACGGCGCTGCCGGTGGTGGCTGGGATCCACCGGTCAAAGTTGGCATCGAAGATGCGTTCGGAAACGTGGTGACAAATGACAAGCATGGCATTCTGCTCAAGCTGTCGGATGGAACAAACGACCTTTCCAACCTTTTGGCGGGGAGCAGGGGTCACCCGGCCGATCAGGGAGCCGCCCTGTTCCAGAACCTAAGTGTGACGACCTCCGGCTCGGGCTACCTGCTCTCGGCGGAAGTGACGACGCTACCTGCGCTCACGAAAGTTACTAGCGATCCCTTTACGATCATCATAGCGACGGCATCGAAGCTTCACTTCAGCTCAAAGCCATTGACGATTTCGGTTGGCGCTTGCTCCGCCACGGTTACCTTCAACGCGACGGACGCAAGCAACAACCAGGTTCCCGTGACGCAGGATACGACGGTGACGCCTTCGGGCACCGGGCTCACCTTTTTCTCTGACGTCGACTGCGCGAACGCTATCAGCGCGATCACCGTGCAGGGTGGCAATGTTGGTGGCACGTTCCACTTCGTCGCGTCAGCGGCCGGCGATGTCGTGCTTAAGATCGCGACTTCGGATTCATCGCTAGATGCGGCTTCGCAAACAGAGAAGGTGACCGGAGGCTTAGTGCCCGACGGAGGAACTGACGCCGGCACGCCCGATGCGGGCGCGATCGACGGCGGCTCCGATGCGGGAACCAGTGACGCCGGAGTCGACGCCGGCAGCAACGATGGCGGCACCACGGACGCCGGAAACAGTCCCGATTCCGGAACCACCGACGCCGGCACTCCCGACGCCGCCACGCCTGGCGGCAACACCACGCCCACTGTCGACACCGGCGTCAACGACGAACCGCCTCCCAACGGCTGGTCATGTCGCTCCTCCGGTGGCAGCGGAGGCATGCTGGTTTGCTTCGCTGTATTCGCCTTTTGGGCCCTTCGCCGTCGCCGTGTCGGCAACATAGCCCTCCTGCTGATCCTCGCCGCACCCGCTGTCCGCGCGGCGCCGCGGCCCAAGGACAACCGGCCCTCCATCGCGGTCTTGAACGTCGACATCACCGTCCCTGGCGAGAAGCTCGACGGCGATGCGCTCACCGAAATCCTCGTCAACGCGCTCGACGAACCGGGGCAGTTCCGCATCGTCGGCACGCATGACGTGGTCGCGCTGCTCGATCTCGAAAAGCAGAAAACGCTGCTCGGCTGCACCGGCGATACGAGTTGCGTCGCGGAGATCGCGGGCGCCATGGGCGTGGACACCGTGCTTCACGCCTCGGTCGGAAAAATCGGCGCGCGCTACGTCGTGTCGGCGAAGCTCATCGACGCCAAAGTCGCGCGGGTGCTGGTGCGCGGCTCGGAGAACGTGAAGGACGTGAACGACGTGCTCGATGCGCTGCGTCGTGTCTCGCAGAAGATTGCGCTGGGTTATCAGGATCTGCTCGGACTGACGCCCAAGGCCGTGGCCAAGGCCGCTCCCGCTCCAGCGCCCGCTGCTCCAACAACAACGCCCACGACGGCAGGGGCCGCGCCGGTCGCCGTTGTCGAAGAGCCCGCGCCCTCCGGCGGCGTGTTGCTCTACGGTTCGGCCTTGATGGGTTATGCCCCATCCGCCGATCCGCTCCGTCGCAAGACGGTGGGCGGCGAAGCGGGGCTCGGCTACCGAGCGGGAGGTGGCTTCCAGCTCGCGGTAGGCGCAATTCTCGGTGCGGTGATCGGGGTTCGCGCGACGATCGATTACGCGCTGACGCGATCGCCCATTCGGCTCAGCGTCGGTGTGCGTGCGTGCGACTGGCCCGCGTCGAAGCTCATGGGTGCGGGCGCTCAGGTCGGTCTAGAAATTCCGATCGGCGGCACCGTTGGAATCGCAACCACCGCGGCTGCCGAGGGCTACCTCAACGATGGTCATCACAGCCAAACGGCGCTGCTTTTCGGCGGCGGGTTAACGGCACATTTCTAAGAAGAAACTTTCCGGCTAGAGCGGTTTTCATTTGCGTTGAGCCGACTCTCTTCAGCCGTCATGGCCGGGCTTGACCCGGCCATCCACGTGCATCGTGCTGGCATCCACCGCGTGGATGGCCGGGTCGGGGCCCGGCCATGACGGGAGCGAGATCGACGCAAGTGAAAACCGCTCTAAGTCCCCGGTGGGCAATCCGGCGGTGTCGTAAAAGCCTGCGTCGCCGAAACCGCGGTCACTTTCGGATCAAAGCTTCCAAGCTTCGCCGCGTTCGCGCCGCTCACCTGTACCAGGTACTTCGTGTTGGCCTTCAGTGCAGCATTGGTTGGAACGGTTACCGTTGCGCCACTGAATGTCGGCGTTCCGATCGCCACCGTCGTTCCAGCAACGTCGCTAACGTTCACCTTGAGGGTGCTCGTGTCATCCACGGGCCCGGTGAACTTGAGCGCAATTTCCGATCCCCCGCCCGATGCCGACGCCAGCTTGAAGTCCGCCGTCGAGAAGGTGAAGGTGATGGCGCATTTGTTGAGATCCTCGCCCGGGTGAGCCGGGTCGCAACCGGTCGCATGAAGCTTGGCATGCTTGCTGTTGTCCTCGGCGATGCTGGTGTCCACGAAGACGGTGTACGTTCGGGTGTAGGTCAGCGGCAACGCCGAGCCGAGCGTGATAACCGCGCTGGTGGGCGCGGACCCTGCCGCAACGCTCTGTCCCGCGACCTGCTTATAGCTACCAGGCGTGCCTGTATTGAGGTTCAGGGAGTCCTTGGTCAACGTCGAAGCATCCACCTTGCCGTTGAAGGTCACCGTAATGGCCGTCACCGGAGCGCCTGCCGAATCGGTCACCGGAACGTTTGCTGCGCGGTTCTTACATCCCGCGGCTGCGCAGGTCATTTTCTTCGCTTGCAGCGGCGCGGTGATGAACTGCGAGGTGAAATCGGGAATCGCGCTCTTCACGTTGGCCGAAGCGTACTTCGCACCGGTCAGGTTCACCGTGTACGAGGTGTCCCGCTGAAGCGCGAAGCCGTCCGCGTCCGCGGTGGGCGTGAAATGCGCCACCTGAGCCACGTGAGAAACCGCATCGTCCGTGGAGACATCCAGCGTCGTCGTGCCCGCTACTTGAGTCCCCTTGCTGTCTGCGATTTTCAACGCCGCTTTCACGCTGTCCGCATCGACGCTGTCCGGAAACAGCAGATCGATCGTCCCATTGCCCGAGAGACCGGTCGCGCGCGGATCGACGCTGGCATTTCCATTGTCCGGAACAACCGAAACGACGGCATAGTTGGGATTTGCCTTGAGCGGCGTGACGCCCGCCTCCGCGGTCAAAAAGCTCACCGTGTAATCCTTGGCCAGTGTCCCACCCGCCTGATCGGTGATCTGCGTTCCCGCGAGCACCGGTGGCGGCCCCGCAAAAGCAGCGGAGGCTCCGGACGTGATTTTGAGCGTGTATTTGTGCTTGCCCTCGAGGAGGCCGGCGGTGGGCGCGAAGTGCACGATGCGCCAATCGGTCGCGTCGATGCTCCAAGCGCCGTCGACCAACTTGTTCTGGTTATCGGCGTCGAGCAACGAAAACCAGTACGCGAGCGCAACGGCATCACCGGATGCCGCCGCGTTGTCCGTCGAGAAACCCATCTTGGTTCCGTCGAGCGCGAGCGAGAAAACGACGTCTAGCGACGAAAGGTCCGCGCGCACAAGGCTGATTCCGCTGGCCGAGCCCGTGCATCCGCTGCCGGTTCCCTTCGCATCGCAAGCGAGATCCTTGAGGAAGCCCTTTGCATTTTCGCCTTTGAGGAGAAGCTTGGTGAACCCCACGTCCGGATCGGAATAACCGCTGTAGAGAAGGTCCAGCGCCGTGCCAACCCTGACGGTGATGGGCAAAAGAGCGAGCGCGTTGCCGTTGGAATCCATGAGCCCCTTGAACGTCACGTTGAGCACGTCGCCTTCGCTCACGCCGCCGGGAACGAACTGGCTGCACTGAAAGGTGCTGTCGGGCTTGCTGGCGTCGGTCTGCACCGCGTTGCCCAAAATAAGGGTCACCGAAGGCCCGCCACCGAGCGACGAAGACGGCGAGTAGCAGGTGGACGCTTCGAGCGTCACGGTCTGGCCGTCGCTCTTGCGGGTGTTGGTTACGGTAATCAGCTTGGAGTTCTTGCAAACCGATCCGCCGTTGAACGGCTGGTCGGGTGTCCCTTTGGGAGCGAAGATTCCATGATCGACTGCGTCGTCCGCAAAGAGCTCGCCGAGGGGGCGCGTGAACTCCAGTCGCAAAGAAGCGTAGCTCGCCGGCATTGGTGAAACGCGGCCGATGTCGTCGCCGGGCGTGGCGCCGGGCACGATGTTGTTGGCGTATTGCGTGTCGGCGCCGGGCACCTGCGCCGAGGCGTTGGCGAAGAGCAGAACGTCCGCCTGGGCAATCGCACCCGAGGAGTCGATGGCATAAACACGAGCGAGCTCCGCGGGCGTTTTGTCGTCCGGCGTCGAGCAGCCGGCTAGCAACGCGACAAAAACAAGCGATCCACATCCGATGGTTTTTTTCATGTGTATGAACCTCCCCAAAGCAGTCGGCGGGCGGGTTCCTAACAGATCGGCGGTGTCACTGTCTCCACCTGATTGTGTCCGATTTCGGAACTGTCCAAAGTCATACAAACCGCTTGGCCCGAAGTTTGAATGTGAACAAGGCAAACCAAGTTGCGGTCTCGCTCGTTGACGGGGAGTGTGTGTCACTTCTAACGTCAGCGCGCCGGCCCGGAGGCAGTGAGTCGCCATGTTCGAGAGCATCACCGTCCAGAAGCAGGGCAGCGCCAAACGTCGCGCCACCACTTCGCTTTTATCGCTGGGGATTCACGGCGCGCTCATCGCCGGTGCGGTGCTGCTGTCCGCTGCCGTGGCGCGTCATAAGACCGAAGAGCCGGTCAACGTCACGTTCTTCCGGCCGCCGCCGCCGCCACCGCCCCCGGCTGGACATCGCGCCAAAACGCTGCGTCCCCATGTGCAGCGCCCGACGCAACTGCTGCAACCGCTCGTTCAACCAAAGGAAATTCCGCAAGAGAAGCCACCGGAGACCGCTTCCGCGAACGACGACGACGATTCCGACGACGGCGAAGAGGGTGGCGTTGAGGGAGGCGTCGCTGGGGGCGTGGCCGGCGGTGTTATTGGGGGCGTGGTAGGCGGTCAGGTGGGCGGCGTTCTGGGCGGCACAGGCGAAGGGCCGGTGCAGCTTTTGGGCGGCGGCATGACCAAGCCGGAGCCGACAGTGGCGTGTGGACGTCTCATGATGCCGGAGCAAGCACGCACCATGGGGATTACCGGTAGGGTAATCGTCGACTTCGTCACCCACGCCGATGGCACCGTTGATCCCAGCAAATTCAAGGTTATGGGCAACTCTCCGCCACTTTTGGTCGAAGCGGTGAAACGTTGGCTTTTGAATTGCACATTCAAACCGGCCATGCAGGAAGGCCGTCCGATCCCCGTCCGTCAAATCATGCCTTTCAAATTCGATTTCACAAACTAAAGGAGCGACCATGGAGTTCAGTCTCGTTTCGATGTGGCACAGCATGGGCGTCCCGGCCAAGGGCGTCGTCGTGACGCTGGCGGTCATGTCCGTCTATTCATTATCGGTCATGGTGGAGCGTCTGTACGCCTATTCGCGTGCGCGTCGCCAGTCCAGGGACTTCGCGGGCAGCTTGCGCGAGCTTCTCCCGGCCGGCCAGTTGGAAGCCGCCGCCAAGCGCGCCGACGCGTTGCCCTTCGGCCACGTCTCGCGTGTGTTGGGCGCCGGGCTCGTCGAGTACAACAACGGACGCGCGCACATGGCGAACCTGGCCCCAGGAGAGGCCCCGTTCGATATGATCGACACCGTGAACCGCGCCATCGAGCGCAACGCACTGCGTGTGAACTCCGATCTGAGAAAGGGCCTGGGCGCGCTAGCCACCATCGGCTCGACCGCGCCGTTCGTGGGTCTGCTCGGCACCGTGCTCGGCATCGTCAACGCGTTTCAGAGCATGGCCGCAACCGGTAACGGCGGATTGGCGTCGGTGTCGGGCGGCATTTCGGAAGCGCTTATCACCACCGCGTTCGGCCTGCTGGTGGCGATTCCGGCGGTGATGATGTTCAACTACCTCACCAACCAGGTCGAGGAGATGACGGTGGACATCACCGACGCTTCGAGCGAGCTGGTGGACTTTTTCCTGAAAGAGAATGCGTCGCAAAAGCGCGTCGGCTGGAACCTCGCGCTGCAAGACGGTCCGAAAGTCTCCCCAGACAAGGGAACCCGTCCCCCACTACCGGCCAGCTAAGCCGGTCCGGCGCCTTTCGTGGTTGCACCTCCGGCCCCTCGAACTTTCTCTCGGAGTAATCGATGAGCATGTCAACAAGCGGCGGCGGTGTCCGCGCCGACATCAACATCACCCCGCTCGTCAGAGAGGGGGACCCGTCCCCCTCCGCCGGCCGGCTAAGCCGTCCGTCTCCTTCCCCTGAGTCGCGGCCTTTGGCCGGCTCGAACTTTCTCTCGGAGTAATCGATGAGCATGTCAACAAGTGGCGGCGGTGTCCGCGCCGACATCAACATCACCCCGCTCGTTGACGTGGTGCTTGTGCTGCTCATCATCTTCATGGTGGTGACACCGATGCTTCAACGTGGCGTGAACGTGTCGCTTCCCAAGGCGAAGCACGTTGCGGCGGCGGCGGAGAACGGCGATCCATTGATTGTAGCGGTCAAAAAAGATGGCTCGGTCTGGATCGAAAAAGAGGGCGTCACGCTCGACCAGCTGCAAGCGCGCGTGACGGCGCTACTCAGGGCCGAGCCGGGACACCGCGTGTTGCTCAAGGGCGACGGCGACGTGAATTACGAAAAAGTTCGCGTGGCGCTGGACCGGTTGTCGAAGGCTGGCGCCACCGGCGTTTCGCTTGCCGCCGAAGCCATGAAGGAGAAGTAGCGATGGGCATGGCTGCGGGCGCGAAGGGATTCCGATCGGAAATCAACATCACGCCGCTTGTCGACGTGGTCTTGGTGCTCCTGATCATTTTCATGGTGCTGACGCCGCTGCTCGAGAAGGAGATGCTCGTTCGCGTCCCCGAGCAAGAAAAGGTTGAGGTGGTTACCGAAGTGCCGCCCGATCAGATCGTCTTGCAGGTGCGTGAAGGCGGACGGATCTTCGTCAACACCGAGGAAGTTCCGGAGGCGAGTCTAGTCGAGCGATTGACGTCGGCGTTTCGCGGGAAGGCAGAGGCCCAGCGCGTGCTCTTTTTCGATGCGGAAGATCACGCACCGTATCGCGCCGCCGTGCGGGCGCTGGATTTGGCGCGGGAAGCGAAGATATTCACTATCGGCATGATGACCGAGAAGGCGTCAGCAGCGCCGGTTGCTGCGGTAGCGCAGTAGCGATCTCTCTACCTCAACTCCACCGCGCGAATCGTCCCTGCCGCAGCGTCCGATACATAGAGTGTATTTCCACTGATCGCCAACCCCGCTGGAAGTGCGAACGCGGCCGTTTCTCCGCTGCCGTCCGGCACCGCACCGAGCGCACTCTGGCCACTGCCCGCGAGGGTCACCGTGCTGCCACCCTGCGCGATCGCTCGTACACGGAGGTTGCCCGTATCGGCGAAGTAAACGATTCCGCTGTCGTGCACCAAGCCATGCTGGGCGCGGATTTGCGCGGTGGTGCTGTCGCCATCCTCGAGTCCTTCGCCGCTGCCGAGCAGCGTGTCGATCGCGCCGTTCTGCAATCGGCGAATCGCGAAATTGCCGGCATCGAGAATGGCGAAACCGCCGCGCGTCAGCGGGACGATGTCGGTGGGATCGACGAAGCGTGCGCTGACCGCGGGCCCGTCGGAGAAACCGCCGCCGGGCATGCCCGCAATCGTGGTCACCATGGAGTCAACGGCGATTCGCCGGATCGCATTGTTGCCCGTATCCGCGACGAGCAGCCCGTCACCATCGACCGCAATCCCCATCGGCCGGGAGAAGAGCGCAGTGCCACCTGGTCCGTCGAGATAACCGGTGCCCGCACCGCAATGGCCGGCCCACGTTTGCAGCATTCCCATCGCAAGGCGACGAATGCAGTGGCCGCCGGTGTCGGCAATATAGAGAGCGCCAGTCGCGGCGAACGCCAGCGCCGTTGGTCCACCGAGACCCGCTTGCAACGCCGGTCCGTCCAACGCGCCCCATTGGCCAATGCCAGCGACCGTGTCGACTTCATGTCCCGCGCCGGGATCGATTCGGCGCACGCGGAAGTTGTTGTGGTCAGCAACCCAGAGCGCTCGATCGGGACCCAGCGCGATTCCTTGCGGTCCGTCGAATTGCGCCCGGGCGGCTGGACCGTCGGCGAATCCGGGCGTTCCAGTACCTGCGTAGGTCGTCACGCGCGTGGCCCATTGGCCGGTGAGCGGCGGCGGCGGCGGTGCGGTCGCGGTGGCCGCGGTGGAGGGTGCGTAGTGCAGCGCGTGGTTCAAAATATTGCGCGTCAACCGAGCGATGCGCGCGTCCGCCGCTGGCCCGTGTGGCAGCGCCCAAGGCCAATCGATTGAGCCGGCGGCGAAAACAAAGCCGCCCGACGGTGTATTACGATAGATAGCGTTTGCAATACTGACCGTTCCTTCCGCACCCAGCACGGAGGAGACACCGAGCTTCACCGAATCCGCCGGCGAGGAGGGGAGAACGCGATCGTATTCGTTGCCCACCAAGCCGAGAATGGTGTCACCGTTGACGAGGCCTGTTCCCGCAAAGAGCTGATCGTCCGCGCCAGTCACCACGAATGGCGTGTTCACGAGCTGCCAATTTTCATACATCGCGCCGACGAGCTGATCTTCCGGATGCGCCAGCGGACTGTCGCGAAAACGCAGCGTCTCGTCGGGCGTGGCGAAATGCGGGTCCCGCGCCGATTGGTCTTTGAAGCAGACCAACACGCGATGATTTTGTTCCCAGCGCGTCCGCCAATAGCCGACATTGGCGGAGAGAAACGCGAAATTTCCGCCAACGGCCAGCGAAGAATCCGCGCCTTCGCGCACCGCGCGGCTCCAATATTCGTCGTGCCCCGCGGCGAGAAACAGAGGGTGGCGCGTGAATTCCGCGGGGTCCGCGTCCAGTGCCGCTCCCGTGGTGTAGCTCACGTCGTAGCCACTCTCCTCGAGGAAGCGCACCACCAGCACGGCCTGCGCAAAGAGATTTCCGGCGCCGGCTTCCTGCTGAAACGGACGGTCATACGAAACTTTCACCGCGTGTCCGCCGGGCAGACTTCCGGTGTCGTCTTGGTAAAGCGACGCGCCGCCGAACGCGTTGTAGGCCTGGTCGGTGTCGAGCGGAATGTTGACCAGCACGTCGCTGGGCCGCGCGGTGGGCGAGGCACGAACAACTAGCGGCACCGCCGCGTCCCAGCCATCGTCACGCGTGAAGCGGAAGAGGTAAAGCCCCGAGAGAAGACCCTTGTCGAGTTGCACCGTGAACGCCACCGGCCAGTTGCACGCGACGAGCCCAGTGCCCACTTCCATCGGGCAGCGCGGTTGCGGTTTGCCGACGAGCGGACCGCCGGAGAGAACCTGATGGCCGCCCACGCCGCCATAACCACCGAGGCGCCACAGCCTCCAGGCGTAGCGCGCCAGCGTGTTGGTGCTGACGTAGAGTTTGATTTCGTCGCCGGGCAACGCGGATTGCGCGGAGGAGTAGGCCTCCATCTCGTGTGCATGCGAAGGCTGAACTTGAACGTAGCCCGCGCTGCCGGGGAGCGCGTTTTCGGCACTGATGGGACTTGGAGGCGGCGTGCGAATGACGAGACCGCTATCTGGGCCTGCGATCGCGGAGACGCCAGAGGAACGGCAGCCCCCAACGAAGACCAACGAGGTCGTCGCAACGATCGCTGGAACCAAAATCCTGCGCGCAAAATTTTCCATCCCGCCCTCCAGAAGCCGTGCGAAACAAGCTGGTCACCGGAGGACGGGCAAGCAAGCGGACGCCGAATCAGACCTACCGGCGAGCCCGCAATGCTTTTTTGGATTATTATTCAGATATGGAGCAGCGACGAATCCTCGTCGTCGATGACGACTCCGATGTCTTGGACGCCACTTCGGCGCTCCTGGAAATCGAAGGCTATGCGGTAGCGCGCGCCCGCAACGGCCGCGAGGCTTTGCGGTCGCTGGCGGTCGAAGCGGCCGACCTTATTTTGCTCGACCTGATGATGCCGGTCATGGACGGCGTCGATTTCTGCTTGGCGCTCCGGAGCGGCGAGCACGGTAAAACGCCGGTCATCGTCATCAGCGCCGACCAGACCGCGCCGCGTAAAGTGCGCGAAATGGACGTGCAAGGGTTCCTCGGCAAGCCCTTCGATGTGGACGCGCTGCTCCGGGAAATTCGGCGGATCCTGCCGCCACCATCACCCACCGTGCATTGACGCTCCTCTCAGCCGACGCTACGTTCGCCGGCTGCATGCCCACCGAAGAGCCTGTCTTCGCGGCACCCGACATCCCGCTGGAGCGGCTCGACAGCGATGCGTTGCGCACGGTTCAGCGGTTGCGGCGCGCGGGTTTCAAGGCCTACTTCGTCGGCGGCTGCGTACGCGATCTGCTGGTTGGATTGCGGCCGAAAGATTTCGACGTCGCCACCAGTGCCCATCCGCACCAGGTCAAAGAGACCTTCCGCAACTGCCGCTTGATCGGACGCCGTTTCCGACTGGCGCACGTCTTTTTCCGCGGCGGCAAGATCATCGAAGTTTCCACCTTCCGCGCCAATCCACTCGACGTGCTCGAAGACCTGCCCGACGATCTACTCATTACACGCGACAACGTTTTCGGCACGGCGGAGGAAGACGCACGCCGCCGCGACTTCACCGTCAACGGACTTTTTTACGACCCCGAAGAGGGTCGCGTGATCGACTACGTGGGCGGCCGCGCGGACCTCGACGGACGAATGATGCGCACCATCGGCGATCCCGAGCTGCGCATGCGCGAGGACCCGGTCCGCATTTTGCGCGCGATCCGATTTGCGGCGCGACTTTCGTTCGACCTCGAGCCGGCCACGCGCATGGCTATGGCCACGCACGTCGGCGAGATTCGCCGCTGTGCCCCGCCGCGCGTGCTCGAGGAGACGCTGAAACTTTTGCGAGGCGGGAGCAGCCGGCGAGCGTTCGAGCTGCTCGATGAATTCGAAGCGCTGCGGATTTTGCTCGCGCCGGTAGCCGATCAGCTGGCGGCGACGGGGCCCACGGGGCGCGCGCGTTTCTTCGCCGCGCTGGAAGCGCTCGACGATCACGTTCACCATGGCGAGCGCCCGAGCGAAGCGGTGCTTCTGGCTTCGGCGCTGATGTGGCTGCCGCGCGGAGAGGGCCCGCATCAAGAAGCGGCGCTTGATCGCGTGCTGACTGAGATGGTGTCCGGCAGCCGGCTACCGCGCCGCATCGCCGATCGCTGCCGCTTGCTGCTGGCCACGTTGCCCGTTTTGTTGGGCCACCGTCGTGCGCGCCACTTTTCGCCCGCGCATCTGGTGCACCAGAACCACTTTCCGGAAGCGCTGACGCTGCTCGAGCTTTACGTGCGCGCGACTGGCGATGGAAGTGATGCGTTCGAGCGTTGGGCCGCGCGCGCCACGGGCGAGGAAGTGGTGGAACCGACGCTGCCAGAGGGTGCGCTCTTAGAAGCCGGGCCCGACGCCAAGCGACGCCCGCGACGCCGACGACGCAGGAGATAGACGAAATGAAACGCGCACTTTTGTTGGCCACGTTCGCGGCTTGCGGAAGCGGCAGCACCAGCAGCGACAACGGAGGTGGCGGGATCGCCTTCGCTGATTTCTCCGGCCAATTCCCAGCGGCACTGTGCGCGCGGCTTTCGACGTGCGGACTTGTTGATACCAAGCAGATCGACGAGTGCGCCAAGCAAGCTGGAGTCGTCTTGCCGGAGGGCCTGCTCGTTTTCGATTGGACGCTTATCGACCAGACGCACCGGCGCTTTGACGGCAACGCTGGCCAAGCTTGCCTCGCCGCGCTCGCCCAATGGGACTGCTCGATCGCTGGATTCAGCCAATCCACGAGCGCCGTTTGCAAGAATCTCTTCGTGGGCACGAGCAGCGCGGGCGGCGTTTGCGCGGCCCAGAACGACTGCGCGGCGGGCTTGGTGTGCCAGCGTGATCTGGGTGGCTGCGGCGGCACCTGTACCAGTACCGCGGGCGCGCACTGCACCGACTCGTCGACCTGCGGGCCGGATCTTTTTTGTAGCCACAATGTATGTACAACGCGTCTCGCCGTGGGCGCGGCTTGCGCCAGCAACGACGCCTGCGCCGGCATCGGTTACTGCTTGAATGGAAAGTGCGCGGTCCCGCAGCCAGCAGGCGGCATTTGCGAAACCGGCCAGCACGGCAACGCGGAATGCGCGGACGGAACTTACTGCACGGGAGGAAAGTGCACTGCACGCGGGGCGGCCGGCGCCACCTGCCACAACTCGGACGAATGTGCGGGCGCGCAACGCTGCGCTGGCGCGGCGGGAACGATCACTGGCCGTTGCGCCACACCAAAGCCAGTCGGACAACCCTGCACCAGCGGCGCGGTGGAGACGGGCTGCGCGGATGTTTTTCATCAGGAGCTTTGCCAAAACGAACGCTGCGTCGCGGTGCCCGGATTGGGTGATGCTTGCGACGATACGCAGGCCACGCCGTGCCGCTACGGCGAGCGCTGCGATTCGTCGACGAAGAAATGCGTGCTCAAGTTGAAGAATGGTGATGCGTGCACGGCGAGCGAAGCGTGCCGGTCGACATTTTGTCAAGCCGGTAAATGCGCCGTCGGCGCGTGCGGCGGGTAGTTTCTTGAGGCCGTTCGCCGATCAACTCAAGCCAACCAATCGCCTCGTTCAATTGCTGCGGCGACACCGGCCGCCGTCCACGGTTGCGTCTACTGGGCGAGACGGTCGGCGATCCAAACCTTGATGACTGCTTGTCGCGTCACGCCCAAACGGCGCGCTTCCCGGTCGAGCGACTCGACCACCCACAACGGAAAATCGACGTTGACGCGCCGCTGCTCATCCCTCGGCCGCCGCGCGGTCGAGAGATCGAGGTGTCGCTTAACGCTTTCGCCACGCTCAAATTTCTTGTCGAAGTCTTTAGCTTTCATAAAGCAGAACCTCCTCTCGACGGGAGCGACGAACAGAGATGATCCGCACGTTCTCGCCTCGCTGCGTAGTCACAGCCGACCAGTGCGTGCCCGCAATCATTCCAATGACCAACTGGCGCGGCTCGTCTGTGGTCCTTGCGGAGATTTCGACACGTTGCTCATCCTCCCACAACAACTGCGCCTCCTCGAAATCGATGCCGTGCTTCTTTCCATTTGCCGTGCTTTTCTTCGGATCGAACTCGAAGGGCAAAAGGACTCCTTATTGATGTTTTAATTATACCTTTTCTATCCCAAATTGCACCAGACCGTGTTTGCTATCCGCGCAACCGAAAACTCTGCTCTGGGATCAGCTCCTTCGTCATCGCCGCGAGCTCCTTCTTGGAGAGCGCTGCGCCGCCATACCGCGCCGCGAGGTAGCGTTCTGCTACCCGCTCCACGACGGGCGCCACCGCGAGATTTCCGGCCCACGCCGCGGCTACCAGCTCCGTTGCCGTGCGCGAAGCAGGCGCATGCAGACCGTGCTCCGCCGCCGCGAGACGCAGCGCCTGAAACAGCCGCTGCGCCCGGAGCGCGTCCTCGCTCAGTGGCGCAAATCGGTGGCGGCGCCGACGCTCTTTCCAGCGGCGTGAGAGCACCATCAACACGAGCAGCGACACAAGCAAACCCACACCCAGCGCGACCCAGCGCAGTTTCGCCTTCAGCTCGACGCGGCCCTGCCGGCCCGCCAACTGTTGCGTGAGCCCGTGCAACCCCTGCGTGAAGCGCGACAACGCATCGACTTGCGTGCGCAGGTTGTAATCCACCACCCACGCGCGCCAGCGCATGCTCAGGCCATCGGTGAAGAGCGCCATTTTCTCCGAGAGACCGCCCGAGCTGGCCGCGCGATTGGCCTCCGGTGTCGGATCGAACTCCACCCAGCCGCGGCCTTCGACCCACGCTTCAAGCCACGAGTGCGCGTCGCCCTGCCGCAGCACCCAGTAGCCGCCCTCGGTGGGCAAGCCACCGTAGAAGCCTGTCACGTTGCGCGCCGGAATGCCGTTGGCGCGTAGCAGCACCGCCATGGCCGTCGAGAAAAGTTCGCAGTGGCCGGCACGCGACTTGAAAAGAAAATAGGGGATGGGATCTTTCACGTCCGGTTGCGCCTCGACCGAGTAGTGACGCGAGCTCACTTCCTGCTGAATCGCCAGCGTCAAATCCCAGAGGTTGGGATGCTCTTTTTGCAACTTGGCGGCGAGCGCCTGCACGCGCGGATCCAGCGGCGGAAGTTGGAGATACTTTTCGCGTTCCGCACCTTCGAGAACCTGGTCATCCGGTGCGGACTGAGGCGCGCCCGGGAGCGCGTCCACGCTGTAGTGCAACTCCGCCAACGTGGGCGGGGCGTAGAAAAGCTCGCCCTGTGCATCACGGAGCAGCCGGTAGGTTTCGGCGCCGAGGCCGGTGGGCAGCCGCACCGTCAGCGTCCGCCCTCCACTTAACAAAATGTCATCACTGACCCCGGGCAAAAGCTCGATGTCCTCGCGCACGACCGGCTGACCGGGGAACCGTCGCTCGAGGAGAAAAGCGCCGTTGAGATCGCGCCGCAGGATCGGCTCTCGGGCGTCGCGCGCGGTCGTCGCACGGCTCCAGGCCCGGCCATCCCAGGTGTCGAACGCGCGGCCGCGCCAGTGGTAGCCGAGCGGAGACGGAGGTGGCGCGGGCGACAAGCGAACGCGCATGGCCACGCGCGGATCGTCTTTGAGGAGGCCGTGGCCGTCGAGCTCCACGCGGTCGCCGAAGCCGACGCGGCTCTCGCCAAATTTGCCGTGGCCCACACCGAAGGTAACGCGTGGGAAAAAGAGAAACACCGCCACCGCGCCGACCAGCGCGGCGAAGGAGAGTGCGGCCAACGCGCCCAGCATCGGTGGCGTGACCAGGCGTCGTGAGGCAAGCAGCGCGGCGGCGCCCTCTTCGGCGGAGCCGTCCTCGATGGCCGCGCGCAAGTGCGAGAGCATCAGCGACCAAGTTGCGAAAACGCCGAACGCCGCGAAGCAGAGGCCGTAGCCCAGCTCAGCGGAGAGCGCGGCGCCGGCGGCGAGCATCAGGAGCGACGTGAGGTGGAGCAAGGCGTCGTCGCGCACGGTGCGGCGGTTATAGAGACGGTTGAGGGCCAGCATCGCCACCACGATGGCCATGGAGACGACGAAGTCGAGACCGCCCGAGAGGGTGACGAAGAGAAGACCAGCGACGGTGGCGATGAGTCCAACCGTCCAAGCGAAATCTAGTTTGCCGCTGAGGCGATCGCCTATCACCAGCGAAAGAAGGAGCGCCACTGAGTAGCCCACACTAAATGGAATTGGCAACGTGCCCGAGATGGCCATCGAAGCGAATGCGGCAGCGGTGGCCAGGAATCCGGCCAGGCGTTGGATGGCTAAGAAACTCACTGTCAGCCGCTCACTTTTACGGATGCGAAATAGGAAGAGACGTTCGGCGCACTCCCGTTTTCGGTGATGGCAAGCAGGCCCAGCGTGGACAGGAGCGATCGCGCGTGGCCAGGACCGGCGCCCGGCGGAAGCGAAATACCGCTCACGGAGAGTCCCACTTCGCTGCCGTCGGCGAGTTGGCGCTCGGCCAGCGCGGCGGCGTTTTCCACGGCGCGATCCAGCGCTTCGACCGCACGCGGGTCGGAGAGATCGCCGCGGTTGTCGACCACCAGCGTGACTTGCCGGCGCCGCAGCCGTTCGCGCTCGGCGAGAATCAGCCGGCGGTGGCGCGCGGTTGCCTTCCAGTGGATGAGGCGCACGTCGTCGCCGATGCGGTAGTCCTTGAGGCCATGCAGATCCCCTTCGGCGGAGGCGGTGGTCCGCGGGTGGCGATCGGGTTGCTCGCCTTGCCGGCCGCCTTCGGGCGAGATGCCCATCGGCGGGCGCACGCGACGCGGGAAGGCCACCAGTTTGGCCGGGAGATCGAGATCGCGCGATTTTTCGAAGAGGCCAAACGGAAATTGCGTCGAGAGACGCACGTTGGAAAGTTGCAACTCGCCACGCCGTTCGGGCGTGAGCGCGTAGGCGGACTCGCGCGTCTCGCCAGGGCCGACTTTCAGAAAAAAACAGCGCCCGCCCACATGGCCGCTCTCGAGACGATCTTCGACGACCAGCGAAAAGCTGGACCAGAATTGGTTTTTGTTCTTCACGCGCAATCCGACCAGCGCTGGCTCGCCGGCGCGCAGCACGGTCGGGAGCTCGCGTTTGACGCGAATGCGCTGCAGCGCCCACTCGGAGAGTAGGCCGGAAATCACGATGCCGGAGAGCAGAAGGCCGAGCACCAGGAAGAGCAGGTTGTTGCCCGTGTTGAGCGCGGCCGCACCGACGCCGAGGGTAAGCACGATGTACCAGCCGCCCGCGCGGGTGATGCGAAGACGGCGCGGCGGGCGGAACCAGCGGCGGGGGGGCACGGCGATGATTATCGATCAGCTTGGCCGGCGGACCAAAAGCGAGGGCGATGGACACGCGTTACATCATTGTGTATTTTTATGATGTATGGTGCGCACTCAGGTCATTCTCACCGCAAAACAACATGAGCTCCTCAAGCGCGCCTCTCGCGCGGGGGGGCAATCGCTCTCGGCGCTGGTCCGCCAGGCGGTGGATGCCATGCTCGTCACCAAGCAGGCACCGAAAAAAGAGGCGCTGCGCCTCCTGGGCGCCTTCAAGGCCGACAAGCGCGACGTCTCCGCTCGCCACGACTTCTACTTTTCGGGCGGCAAGTGATCGCGCGGATTTTTGCGGACACCTCGGGCCTTTACGCCGCGCTCGTGCGCAACGACTCGATGCACCCGCAAGCGGGGCCGGTGCTGGAATCGCTGCTCTCGAATGATTGCGAAATCACGACCACGAGTTACGTGGTTTTAGAAACAGTGGCGATCCTACAAGCCCGCGTTGGCCTTGAAGCGGCGCGGCAATTTCAGCGCGTGCTGATGCCCGCCCTCAACGTGGTGTGGATCGACGAGCGGTTGCATGCAGCGGCGTTTCATCGACTGGAGACGAAGAATCGACGCGAGGTGAGCCTCGTCGACTGCTCCAGCTTTGTGGTGATGGAGGAAAACGAGCTAGCAGCCGCGTTCGTTTACGATCCGCATTTTACGAACGAGGGATTTCGGGCCGTTCGCTCGAAGAGCGATCTGGGAGCGAAGCATTGAGGCGCGCGCGAGTCCAATGGGGCGCCGAGCACACTCGCGGTCCGTTAGTCCGCTTGCGTGGCGCTATCGCTACCCGTGCTACGCAAGTGTGTTTAGGAATCGCCCTTCGGCTCCACGATCGCGAGCTCCGGAAAGAGCAACTGAAAGTCGCTCGCATTGCGCGTGATGATTCCGGCGAATCGCGAGGCGAATGCGCCGACGAGAACGTCGGCGATCTGCCGTTTAGGCGCCGCTTTGGTGCGGCGTCGCGTGATGTGCGCCGTCCAGGCAGCATGAGCCGCGGCGGTGTCTTGCCAAGTCCACGTCTGCCTCCAATCGGCGCCCACGCCGGAGAGAAATTCGTCTTGCAGCGCAGGCGAGCCATTGAATGCCGGTGCGAGCTCCACGTAAGTCACCGGGCAAACGAGAAGTCCTTCGCGCAATTTGCGACGGAGCGTGAGCGCGGAAGCGCGACCGTACTCGGGATCGTCTTCCAGCACGTCGATTAGAACGCAAGTATCGACAACCCAGGGCTTCATTTTTCAGCGGCCCGAAGTTCGGCCATCCACGCCGCGGTGCGGCGGGCACGCCGGAAGCGCTTAGCGAATCCCAGCATCGCCAACGGCGCGGGCGCATCGCGAAGAACACGAACGCGAATCTCCTCCGTGGAAACACGCTCCCACACCAGCCTGCCGCCCCTTTCGAGGTGCAGTTCTTTGCGTAGATGGGCCGGGATGGAAGTCTGGCCTCGCTTCGTCACGAGGGTCACGTCGGTTTTGACGTTCATACTGTTACGTTATCATGCAAAGTTATCATGTAAAATGGGCTGGCGGCCCTACACTCGATCGATGCGCCCGCGCTCCAACAGCCTCTTGGTCCAACGATCCGCCAGCTTTTCAGAGAGCGCGTTGGCCTTTAGCCGGTTGCGAAGGAACGCAAAATCCACGCGGTCGATCGGCTGGTCCTGGTTAAAGCAGGAGAAGACGAACACCTCCTTGCCGTCAGGCCCGACGTGACGCTGTAAGCACTGCGCGCAGATCTCTTTCATCATGCACTGCATCGGTGAGTTGATCGACGCCACGCCGACGTGCGCGGGGTTGAGGAGTGGCGCGAGCACGCCATGACGCGCGGCCTGCACCGCGGCCATCATGCGATCGCTTCCGATGGCGAGCAGGTGCTTCACGCCCGAAAGCGGGACTAGCGCCGGACCGAGCGCGCCCGTTCCATAGGCCACCATCGCCTGCACGATGTTGCCGACGAAGGCGCGATCCTGCGGGCGGCGTGGGGTGATGGGCGTGCCGCTGTCCACTGCCCAGACGACCTGGTCGGTCACGGCTTCGATGTCGTCCTGCTTGAAGAGATCGGCGGCGCTGCGGTAGCCGGCAAAGTAGATCACGCGCGATCCCGCGGCCCGCAGCGCGCGGCTGATGGAGAAGAGCACCGCGTTGCCGAGACCGCCGCCCGCGAGCAGCACATCTTCGCCGCGCGGAATTTCGCTCGGCGCGCCGGTGGGGCCCATCACCACCACGGGCTCGCCGGGCTTGAGCGCCGCGCACAACCGCGAGCTGGCACCCATCTCCAGCACAATCAGCGCGAGCAGTCCCCGCGCGGGATCGGTCCAGGCGCCGGTAAGGGCGAGGCCTTCCATCAGGAGCGGAATCCCGTCGACGCGCGGCGCGTGGGCCTCGAAATTTTGCAGCCGATAAAATTGGCCCGGTTCGAATTTCTGCGCGGCCAGCGGTGCGTGGATGACGACTTCAACGATGGTGGACGTAAGCCGACTGACCGCATGGACGGTGGCCTTGAGGCCGAGCTCAAGCCTCGTTGTAAATATAGTCCACTGAGTATCTCGAACCGATTGCTCACTCGGCGCGTTCTTCTTCAGCTCATCCTCGAACAACGCACAGATGTACGGATACCCATCTTTCGCGCTGGCCATGGCCTTGACCACGCTGCCTGCGTAGACCGGATGGTTGTCCCCGAAGTAGCTGACGGTACGGCCGTCCTTGAGGTAGCTCGTGAAGAACCCGTCCGGCGCGGCTTCGAGTTTCACGCCGTTTTCACCACGCACAACACGGTGCGGTTTGAAAAATCCGCCGCGCGCCGCCAATTCGAACGTGCCGCTCTTCTCACGGTTGTAGGTCACGTTGGGCGAGGTACCTGCGGCGACGCAAACCGTTCGCGCGGGCAGCTCGACAAATTCGCCGGATGCCGTCCACTGGCCTTCCATGACGCGCGCCTGCGCATGCCGTGCCGCGGCTACGGGAGCCGCGGCGCTGTCGCCGGTTTGCGTTTGTCGCTCGAAGACAAGCGCAGACACGGCACCCCGCGCATCGACTCTTGCTTCCGTGGGCGAAAGCCGTTCGATGAAACGAATGCCTTCTTCGAAAAACTTGGCGACCTCTTCGTGGTTCAACCGATAGGCCGGCGAGTCGTTAAGGCTCTTGCGGTAGACGAGCGAAACACCGCCCCACGCTCTCACCAGCTTCGCGAAGTCGGGCGCTTCGTGTGCCGCCGCCGCACGCTGGCGCTCTTCGCGAACCGCGCGGCCGTGTGCCACGAACATCTCCAGCGTTTCGCGCTCCTCGGCGTCGAGATTCGAAACCACCGCGTCTTCACCCTGCTCGGCGCAGAGCACTTCGTGACGCGTTAGGATTTTTTCGACCTGCACCGGGTAGTAAGCGGCAATCTCGGTGGCCGTGTCGATCGCCGTGAGCCCGCCACCGATCACGATCGCGGGCAACTTCACCTCGAGGCACGCCAGCGCATCGTCCTTGAACGCACCGGTCAACTGCAGCGCCATCAGAAAATCGCTGGCCTGCCGAATGCCACGCGCCAGGTTGTTCTTCATGTCGACGAGCGTTGGCTTGCCGGCGCCCGCGGCGATAGCGATGTGATCGAAGCCCATTTTCCACGCGTCGTCGACGGTGATCGTGCCGCCAAAGCGCGTGCCGCCGTAGAGTCGGAAGGTGTCGCGCCGGCGCAGCGTCAGGTGCAGCAAATCCAAGAACCGTTTGTCCCAACGCACGGTGATGCCGTACTCAGCCACGCCGCCAAATCCCGCCAGCGTCCGCTTGTTGAGCTCTTGGGTGATGGCGTCGACGTGGCGAATCGGTGCAAAGCCAGGCCCAGCAAGCGCCGGCGCGATCGGCTCGATCTTGAGCCCATCGATGCCCACCACTCCGAAGCCTTCGTTGAGCAGCCACTGCGCGAGCGTGTAACCAGCCGGACCTTGTCCGACGATGAGCACATTCTTACCGTTGTAGGGCGCAGCGTGCGGTCGGTTTATATTCAGTGGATTAAAGCGGGTGAGCAGTGTGTAGATCTCAAATCCCCACGGCAGTTTCAGAATGTCGGTGAGGATCGCGGTTTCGATCTGCGGAATGTTGACGGGCTCCTGCTTCTGAAAAATGCAGCCCTTCATGCAGTCGTTGCAGATGCGGTGGCCGGTGCCGGGCAGCATCGGGTTGTCGAGCGTCACCATGGCCAGCGCGCCGAGCACGTCGCCCCGTTCGCGCAAGGCGTGCGCTTCGGAGATGCGCTCCTCGAGCGGACAACCGGCCAGCGCGATGCCGAGCGCGTTTTTCTTGAAGCCGCCGGTCTTCTCCACGAATCCGTGCGAGCAAGAGTCCTTCTGCGTCTTGTGGCAGTAGAGGCAATACTCGACTTCGCTCTGCACTTCGCGGGGCGAGGCGCGGCCATCCGTCAGCGCGAAACCATCGCGGCGGCGGCGATGGTGCGTCGGACCTTCCATCACTTCCGCGAGCGCCGCGTCCGGTCGCTCCAATTCGACGAGGTGATTTTGATCGACCGCCAGCGGCAAGCGAAAGCTCGGCCAGTGCTTCACTTCGGGCGATCGCGCTCGCCCCGCATTCCAGCGCTCGAACAGCGCGAGTAGCTCGCGTGCATAGGCAAGCCCGCGCGCGCAGGCGGCTGCGTCGACCGTCGTCGATTGCGCGTCGGCCGCTAGCGCTGCGGAAATAATCGGAACGAGCGAGTCGCCAATCGCCGCAGCGGAAAGTCGACGCACGCGTTCGAAAAATCGCGCCACGATCGCCGAGTCGGTGGCGGCATTTTGCGTGGCGGAGTTGAGCGCGCGCTCCTCGTCGAGCAGGGCCACGATCGCCGAAGCGAGCGCTCGTTCGGCATCGTGATCGTGCGTGTGGAATCCAGCGGTCAACACGCTCCGAGCCGCGCCAGCCAAGGCCGGGAGCGTTTCCGCGGACGGTGGTGTCACACCCTTCTTGAGCGCGCGCTTGACGAGGAAGTCTTGCTTGAAACGAAAGACTGGACGATCCGCATCGATGGCCGCTGCAAGGTCCGCGAGCTCTTTCTCCACGCCAAAAAGTTTGCCGATGAATGCGGAAACGTGTGCACCGACTTCGATGAGCAAGTCCGAAACTGCCGGCGCCCCAAGCGTTGAGCCCGTTCGGTAGGCGGCAAATCGCTCGGCCAGCGTAGCGTCGGCGCCGGCGAGCGAGTTGAGAAAGGTGGCGTGCAACCGCGCCAACCCCGGCGGCGTGTGGAGATCGCGATAGGTGAAACCGGAAATTCCGAGAACGAGCGCGGCGTCGTCTTTGGGCGTGGTCAAGGCGGCGCGGATTGTAACGCTAGAACGCTAAGACCACACCGTTTGCACGAGGCCCGACTCTTCGATGAGGCCGTCCTTGGTGATCAACTTCGCACCCATCGCGCGAGCGGCAGAAACAATCAGACGGTCGAAGGGATCCCTAAGCAACGTGCAGGCTGCAAACTCGCTGAGCTGCGCCAGGTCCAAGGGCAAGAACGACATGCCCTGTTCGCAGGCCGCCGCGATCGGGGTCAGGGTCACTTTCGTTCGACCAAGTCCACCCAAGAGAAGAATTTCAGCCACCGCGGCTGCCGGGACAAACGCCTCGGCGCGGCCCGTCTCGATGAGCAAACGAACCTGTTTGGCCCGCAGCCCTAGTTTGGCAGGTTCCTCGAGCGCGTAAATGAGCGCATGGGTGTCGAAGACGAAGCGATTCACTTCCAGTTGCGCCACTTCTTCTCGAGCCCACGTACAATCTCTTTGCGTCCAGCCCGGAGGGCGACCTCATCAACCGGCCCCAAATGAGAGGCGATCCCGAAGAACGTCGCCTTCGGAAAAGGTGCTTCCGTGTCTTCAGTAATCACTTTTTCCAAATCCGACGTCACTTGCGCCGCCAGCGAGCGGTGCGAACGCTTGGCGCGTGCAACTAAGGCCGACTTCAATGGTCCTGGGACGCGCAGAGAGAGCGCTGCTGTTTTAGCCATGTATTCATTTTAGTCGCACAACACACACATCGCAAGCGACACCACGGGGCCGTTCCGTCGCCCGCACCCGTGGTAAAAGCGAACGGTGCTCGAGCTCGTCCGCATCGCCCTGCGCAACCTGGCGCGCAACAAACGCCGCACCGCACTGGCGCTGGCGGCCGTCCTGCTCTCCGCGGGCGTGATGGTGACGCTGCGCGGCCTCGTCAACGGCGTGCAGAATTCGATCAAAGAAACGGTCATCGGCGGCATGACCGGCTCTTTGCAAGTGCACAAAAAAGGTTACGCCAAAAAAGTCCTCGGAGGACCGCTCTCGCTCAACATTCCCGCAGACGACGCCTTCCTCGCGCGCCTACGCGCCGTTCCGCACGTCACCGCCGCGAGCGCGCGCATCATGTTTGGCGCCATGGCCAACGCGCACGACGTCACCACTTTTGCCATGGTGTTCGGCGTCGATCCGCGCGCCGAATATCTGGTCTGTCCGCACCGACGCGACCTTTTGAAAACCGGCGCGGGCCTCTCGAGCACGAAGGAGGAGGCCGCGCTTCTGGCCGGCGAGTTGGCGCGCCGCCTCGGTCTTGCGCTTGGCGACCAAGGCGCGCTCCTCGCGGCTGATCCCGATGGCGTGATGAACGGCGTCGATTTTTCGCTCGGCGGCACTCTCGGAAGCAACGGCCTTCCCGGCGTGGACACCAAGGTCGCTTTCGTTCCGCTTTCGCTCGCCCAACGGCTCTTGCATCTGGAGAACCGTGCCACCGAAATTGCCATTGCCATCGATGACGACAAGAATCTCGGCCCCACGCGCGACGCGCTGCAAGCCGCGCTGGGCGCGGACTTTGAGGTCACCACCTGGCACGATGTCGCGCACATCGTCGACGAAGTGATGAGCTTGCAAGAGGGCATGTTCTCGATCCTGATCGCGATTTTTCTGATTGTGGCGCTCCTCGGCATCGCCAACACGATGTTGATGAGCGTGCTCGAGCGAACGCGCGAAATCGGCACCATGATGGCGGTTGGTGTGCGGCGCTGGCAGATCCTGGTGCTCTTCATCGTGGAGGCGGCCGCGCTTGGGCTTTTGGGATCGCTGCTCGGCGGAATCCTGGGCAGCGCAGTCACCGCTGTGCTGCACAGGCAAGGCATCAGCTTCGAGTTGATGAACGGCGTGGACATGCTGGTGCGACCGTCGATCGGCCTTCGCTACGTCTTGCGCACGGGCGCGCTGGCCATGGCGGGCGCGATGGTGGCGGCGATTTACCCAGCGTGGAAGGGCAGCCGCATGCGGCCGGTGGAGGCGCTGGCCCATGTTTAATCGATTTGCCGCACTCGCTCTGCGCAACCTCTTGCGCAACACCCGCCGCAGCTTGCTCACGAGCGGCGCGGTGCTGCTGGCGGTCACCGCGTCGATCTGCTTGCAAGGATTCGGCAACGGCATGCTGCGGTTAATGGCGCAGAACTACATTCACGGCAGCATCGGCGCGATTCAGATTCACCGCCGCGGATTTCTCGAGGCAGACACCGATCCTTTGAAGCTCGATCTCGAAAGCAATCCAGCGCTGGAAGCGAAAATCGCACGCGTCCCCGGCGTGGTGGCCGTCGCGCCGCGCATCACGTTCGATGCCATGTTGAGCAACGGCGCAGAGAGCACCATGGTGATGGTCATCGCCGTCGATGCCGACAGGGAATCGCGCGTCTGTCCCGATCGTTGGGCCACGTCCAAGGGCGCGCGCGTCGGAGCCGGTGATTCGCCGGACGCTCTGGTCGGACAAACCCTCGCGGAAGGGCTCGGCGCGCAGCCCGGCGCCACGCTAACGCTTCTGTCCGCGACGCAAACGGGCGCGTCCAACGCGCTGGAGCTCAACGTCCGCGCGCTCTCCGCCGCGCCCGATCC
>JAHFDP010000061.1 GCA_023248955.1 Deltaproteobacteria bacterium | reverse complement strand
GCCGTCAGCGTTCCGCTGGTGTCGAGCGACATCTGCTGCGCGTAGCCAGCGCCGTTCACCGACGTGCTTATTTTCAATGTACCGCTCGGATTGGCCGCACCTTGCACCGGCACGAGCTCCATAATCGCGTCCACCGCCTGCGACGCCGCGGTAGCGTTCGTCTTCCAACCCTGCCCGGAAAAGTGGAGCCGAGGCGAAATCTGCTGCGCACCCGCCGACGCCGACGTCGTGTTTTGCAAAACGAAAGCATCGGTCGACGTCGTTCCGATTCCGTTGTTCGACGCCGTGAGATCGCCGTTCGTGGTTCCCGTTCCACCATTGGCAATCGGCACGGTTCCCGAGAGCGACAAGCTCGGGTTCGCGCCGCCCGACGACGACAGCACGCCCGATGCACCCACTGTCAGAACGCCGGTGTTGTTGAGCGTTATCGAGCTTCCGAGCGACACCGAACCACCACCCGACATGCCCGTTCCCGCAGTCACTGTTACGCTGCTGTTCGAGAGCATCGCGTTGGACACCGCGGCCGGTACCCACTGCGATCCGTTGTAACTGAGAACTTGATTCGACGCCGGTCCCGTCGCTGACACCGTCACGCCCTGCAAGCCAGCCACCGTCACCAAACCGGAGCTCGAAATCGATGCGTCGCCGGACATGGTGTTCCAAGTGGGATCCGCCGACGATCCTTGACCGAGCAGCAACTTCGCGGATCCGCCTGCCGCTGTAGCCGCAATGGCGCTCGTTCCTTCCCCAAGCAAGACGCCGTGCGTCGTAAGCGTCGTAGCTCCCGTCCCGCCGTTCCCGATCGGTAACGTCCCCGTCACCGACGACGCAGGCAAATTAGTTAGGCTTGCTCCCGAGCCCGAAAACGTCGTCGCCGTCAACAATCCGGCGCTGGTCAACGTCATGTTCGGTGTGTAGCCACCACCGTTCACCTGCGTGGAGAACTGCAATGTCCCCGTTGGATTGGCCGCACCTTGCACTGGCAAGAGCTCCATAATCGCATCCACCGTCTGCGATGCCGCGGTGGAGTTGGTCTTCCAACCCTGCCCAATGAGATGCACGCGCGGTGACATCTGCTGCGCGCCAGCTGCCGCCGTCGTCGTGTTTTGCAAAACGAAAGCATCCGTCGACGTCACACCGATGCCGTTATTCGACGCCGTGAGATCGCCATTGGTGGTCGCCGTTCCGCCGTTGGCAAGCGGTACCGCTCCGATGAGATTCGCCGCCGCCATGACGCCCGCCCGAAAAGCGTAGGGCACCGCCCCGATCGGCTGCCGCGGTGTCAACGGTGCTGCGTCCCCAGAGACGAGCACCTCGACGTAGCGCACGGAACCGTCGAGATTGCTGTTGGTAATCGCGGTGCCGCCAGCGGAAACGTCACCGAGAAACGTCTCGTAAAACCCGTTCGTCAGCGCGATGGTCTGCGTCTCCTCCCACAACTTCGTTCCGCCGGTCAGACTGTCGAAGAGCCGAAACGTAATCGTCTGCGTCCCCGTCTTCGGTGTGCTGTCCGCGTTCAAAAGCCGCCCTTGGTAGCCGAGCTTCTGCGGCACCTGCGCCGAAGAGACGGTCGCCCAGAGCAGAATTCCCAACGCGCACGAGACTCGAATTCGCATGAATCCCTCCGATTACATTCGATTACGTCCGATCATGTTTGCAATACACGCATCACGGCGGCGAAAGCGCGTTCAGTCCAACCTGATGCTTCGAAGCAGAAGCGCTCTGCTGCACGTTTCCCACCGGCAGCGGTGGCGTGGATTCCCCAAGGACGCCAACGTTCTGCGAGGTCGCGCCCGTCATTGTGTTCGGCGCGTAGGAACTCCCGGCGGCGAATCCCTGGAACACCGTCCCCGACTCCGACAAAATGTGGTTTTTGATGTTCACCGTGCTGACGCCGTCGGTGCACGCATAGGGCTCGCCGGTGCAGGTAAAATCACACCCCGCGCCGACGCCGCCATCAAGATCGAAGTAACCCTGTGTACACGCACGGCCACAGACGCCCGCCGTGCAAATCGACTGGGCGTGCGCCTTCGACGGGCAGACCGCCGCGCATGCGTTGCAATTGTTCGGATCGGTCTGGAGGTTGACGCACGATCCCGAACAGCTCGTAAGGCCCGGCGCGCAGCCAGCGTTGATCGTAAACGTTTGACTCCCTGAGGTGCCACCCCCAGGCGCGGGATTCGTAACCGTGACCGCCGCGGTCCCCGTCAACGCTGAGTCCGCGAGCGGGATCGTCGCGGTCAATCGCGTGGTACTCACGTAGGTCGTCGTGCGCGCGCTGCCCGCCCATCTCACCGCCGAGGCCAAGAAAAAATTCGTTCCGTTGAGCGTCAGCGTGAACGCCGGATCGCCCGCGTGATCCGAGGCCGGATTGAGGCTGGTGAGCGTCGGTACTGAATAGACTTCACCGATAAAAACGTTGCCGGAAAGATTGTGCTGCGTGTCCTTGGTATAGTCCGCGGGGGTCGAGGTGTAGAAGCCGCGCGCTATCCAACCGCCCGCGAGGTAGCGCTTCGAGTACCACCAGGCCACTCCGCCGTTGGGATCGTTGGGTGGCGTGACGCTCACGAACGCGTTCAGCGTCCCACTGACATTCACCTTGATGACCACCGCGTAGTTCGTCCCCACCGTCAGCGCCGTTCCGGGTGTCATCGGAATCACCACGCGGGTTTTCTGATTCAGGTTGGGCAAGGCGACCAGCGGGTTCACCGAGCCCGACGAGTAAGCGTTCGATGCACCTTGATCGTCGATGCCGCCGCCCGCCGTCAGCGCGTGAATCTCCGCCTTGATCAGCTGGCCTGAACCGCCAGAAACGCGAACCATGTCGAACTCCACGAGCGTCACCATGCCCGTGGTATCGCCGGAAGCCGGCGCCAGCGCCTGGAACGTTTGCGCGGCGCGCTGCCCCACGCGCAGGTTGTTCTGAATGGGAAACCCATTGCCGGCAACAACGCCGTTGCCCACGCCTCCGTTGCTGAGCGAGCGCACACCCTTGGAAATTGTGACCGTGGCTGTCGCGGTCGTGTTTCCGGCTCCGGTGTCCGTGACTGTAACGGTGTCCGTGGCCCCCGCGGACCCGGCATAGCCCGCCGTGTAGAAACCGGCGCTGGTAATGCTGCCCGACGGACTGCTTTGCAGCGCCCACGTATAGGGTCCTGTTCCCGCCGCAGTGAACTGCTGCGTTTGGCCTTGCGCCAGCGTGACGTTGGCCGGCGACAAGGTCGGGTTGATCGAGGCGCGGGCGGTCCCGAAATGCGGAAGGCGCGCGCCGTTGCTGGACGGACTGCAGCCTACGAAAAGGCCGAGCGCGGAAAAAAGAGACAGCGTTCGAAGCGGGTAGCGGGACACGAGTGTTCACAATTTATCACATTCTCCGAGAAGCCTTCGACCTGGACTCCATCCACGCGACTCCTTAGAGTGCCCGCCGTGTCGCGCTCTCCAGCCATCGCCCTCCTCCTCGCCGTCGCCTGCAACGCTTCCCATCCGCGTGCACCCGAGGGAAAACTGCTCTACCCAACCGGCCTCGCCACCGAGCCGGGAGGACAGACGCTGCTCGTGGTGTCGAGCGATTTCGATCGCTCCTATGAAGCCGCCGAGGTGCTGCGCGTTCCACTCGCCGCGTTCGACTCTGGCGACGACACGTTTCCGGCCGTCCCGCCGGCCATGCGCGTCTCCATCGGGACGTTCGCCGGAAGCATCGCGCTCTCGCTCGACGGCAAACAGGCCTTCGTTCCCAGCCGCGCGGACGGAACTCTGGCCGGCCTGTCGCTCTCCGATCCTTCGACGCTAACGTGCCTCGATCATTCGAGCGACTGCCGCACTTCCGCAGTTCCACTCGGCCTCGCCGATCCCGCCGGCGTGGCAGTCGGAACGGCGCAACTTCCCGGCGCGGCCGCCGCGGAGATCGTGCTGGTCACCGAAACGTCGCCACAAATCGTGAGCGTCGGAACCGGCACTTTCAACACCGTCGCCCATGCCGTCGGAGTTGCCGTTCCCACAGCGGGCACGCTCGGTGCACCGCTTTTCACGGCGCCCATCGGCGACACCGGCGCCACCACACCGATCTTCGACACCGCGCGCGGACTCTTCTACCTACCCGGATGTTTCGTCCGCACCACGACGAGCCTCGTGCAGCGTTGCAACCCGACCAACCACGGTGGCTTCAACCCGCTGCGCCTATTTGATCCATCCGCGGGCAGCGAGGGCTTGGTCGGAACGATCGATCTCTATCCCGCGCTGCACGGGACCGAAGTCACCACCGGGGCGCTCTCCAGCGACGGCGCCACGCTCTTCGCCGTCACGCGCGTTCCCGACGCGCTGGTGGAGTTGGCGTTGCCACTTTTGCCATCCGGCGTGGTGACGGTACGCCACTCGATAGCGCTGCCGGCCGCGCCGCTGGCGCTTTTGCCGATCCGGCGCAGCACTGGACGCGACTTGCTGGCCATCGCCTCCGTGGGCAACGCCAGCGTCACCATTTACGACGCGGAAAGTGGATTGATCGCCGCCACCATCGAGGGGGTCGGGCAACAACCCAGCGCGTTGGCGTTGGCGCCGGCCGCGGATGGCCACGTGCGCGTGGTCGTCTCCACCTTCGCCGACTGTGTCCTCTCGGCGATCGACGTTCCGCTGGAAACGCCGTGGCAGTCGCGTCGCACGGCACGCCTCGTCAGCGGAAGGGCCGGCACATGTCCGTTCTAAAAAGTCTGTTGCTCGCAGCCGCACTGGTGTCGTGTTCGTCACCGGCGTCGACGCCGCTCGCTCAGCTCACGCAACCGATTGGACTTGCCACCACCGTCTCCTCCGGCGGCCCGCTTCTGTTCGTCGCCTCCAGCGGCGGTGACGAAGTGAAGGTGCTCGATCTCACCACGCTGCGTTTCTTGCCCAGCCCCATGCAGCTCTTTCCCGGATCGCTGCTCACCGGTGTGCGGCCAACGCGGCTGGCGGGACTCAATCTGGTCATCGGCACTCCCTCAACTCCCTCGGGTGCAGTTCTCGCCGCCGGGACGCGCGCAGGGCTCGTTCTCATCGATGCCGCGGACGCCACCCATCCGTTCGTTGAACGCGTCATCCCGGTGGGATTCGGCGCCACCCACGATCCCTCGCTCTCGGCACCCGCAAACGACGTGGTGGCACCCTCAGCTCCCGCGCCTGTATTACAAGCGTATACAGCGCTGCCGCGCTCGGGCGCGCCGGGAGCCGTCGGCATCCTCGCCGCCACCCGCGCCGCGGATGGCACGCTTCAAGTTTCCCAAATCGCGGCCTGCACACTGCACGTTCAAGGCGACGACGCGAGCCTGCCTCCTGCGCAGCCCGCGCGCTTGGCGCTTTCGCCGGATGGTGTTTCGCTCCTGGTGGCCGACAGTGCGGGCGATGGTGTCATTTTGCTACCCACTGCGACGCTGGCCGCCGCCGACGGTCGTGACTGCCCAGGCGCGACGCGAATCTCGCTCGGTGCGCCGGCCATCGCCGTGGCCTCGGCGCCCTCGTTTACAGATGTAACCGGACATCCTTTTGCAACGGGCGACGTCGCCGCCGCCATCACGTCCGATGGCGGAATCTTCGTGCTCACCAGCGGCGCCATCGCGGCGCCACCGGGAACGGCGCTCTGGGCAACGTCCTCCGCGCCCGGCAGTCCGCACATGCGCCCGCTGCGCATTCCGGGCGCCGCGCGCGAGGTCGCCTTCCTCTTGCCGACCACCGATCGCTGCCCAGCGCCGCACGCTCCGCCGTGCACGGACGTAAACCTTCCAAGTGGACCCAATGGCGTGACGCTGGCCATGGCCGTGGCCAGCGCCGACGGCTCGGTCTATTTCGCCGACGCCGATCAACGCACGCTCGTCGCTGACCGCGCTGCCCCCAGCGTTTTCACCTTGCCGCGACTGGTCGGTCCCGATGGCAGTCCTTCGCCGCTGACCACGCCAACGTTGAGCGTCGATGCCACGCAGATGCAACCGGGCGTGACGCTCTCCGAACGCATCACCGTGGCGTTCCACGGACAGCGGCCCGCCTTCGCGCACGTTCCCGGAACGCTGGTGAGCAGCGGCGCCACGCTCACGTTTACGAGTAGCGAAGCGCTCACCGGAGAGGCGGTTCCGCGCACCGCGTGCAGCGCCGATACAACGTGCGCGCCCGGCTACATCTGTGACACCGGTCGCTGCCAATTGCCCGTAGCCCAGCGCATTGCCGTTGGCGATCAATTCGTTCTTCGTGCCGCCACCGCCAGCGCGACCCTCTGCCCGAGCCTCGCTGGACAAGAGATCGCCGTCACGACGACACTCGACGCGCACACGCTTTCGCTAACGCCGCCCGCAAGCGTTCCGGCGAGCTGTTTTCCGGCCAGCGGCGTCGCTGAACTCCGCGTCCCCGACTGGACCGTTCGCGGATCCACCAGCGGATTTTTGGGACGCGCCGCCGCGGGAACGCCCTTCGTCGCGCCCGCGCCACGCGGACGTTTTGACTACGTGCCAGGCATCGCGCCCCCAGCCACGGAATCGCTGTTCACGCTCACCGTTTCGCCCGGCGCGCCACCGCCCCTGGGCTTTTTCTTTTTCGACACGGCGAGCGGAGAAACCATCGCCACCGCCAGCAGCAACGATTCCGTGGGTGGCCTGGCCAGCACGCTGCTCGTCTACAACGCGCCCAATGCCTCGAATTTGATCTTCGCGACCGTCACCGGCAGCAGCGAGCTTTTGCAAATCGATCCGAATTCGCTCTTCGCGTCGTCCAGCGCCGTCGTGGTCTACCACTGAGTCTCCAGAAACACATTCAATAGATTGCATTCGCAATCTATCTCCAGTAGACTTCTGGTCATGCTTAACGATAGCCCGGACCTCTCTCAGGTCCTCGCGGAGGCCACCGACATCGCGCAGTCCGTCGGGCAATCGCTGACCAGCGCGCACCTGCTGCTGGCGCTCTTCACGGTCCCCAATCCGGCCGAGGCTCTGCTCAAGGAACGCGGCGTCGACGAGGATCGTCTGCTGGCGGAAATGACCGGCGCACCCGTCGAGGAGCCCGCCGTCGCCGAGGCCGTTCTCATCAAGGCGCGCGAACTAGCAACCGGCATGGGTGCGCAACCCGACTGTCTGCACCTCTTGGTGGCGTTGACCCGTGTGAGCCGTAGCGGTGGCGCGCTCGGCGCGGAGCTCTTGGCCTCCTGCGGGCTGGAAGTGAACGCGCTGCGAACCCAGGCGCTCGGCTACGTGACCGGCGTGACGCCACGTCGGCTGCTCGCGCGTGAAGCAGCGCCCGTGCATGCGCGCGCGGCGCCGTTCTTGCGCGTGGACGCGGCGGGCCTGGCGCGCGAGCTGCGGCCGAAACCGTCGCCCGCGCCACGCCTGCCTGGCCTGACACTCCCGTCCGAGGAAAACCATGCTCCCACCGCGGGAGCACTCGGCCGCTACGAGCTCGACCCCGCCGATTTCCCGTGGCTCACCAGCATCGGCCGCAACCTGTGCGCGCTGGCGGAGAAGGGTCAGCTCGATAAATTGATCGGCCGCGAGCATGAAATTGAAGAGGTGCTCGACATCATCGGCAAGCGGCGCACCAACAATCCGGTGCTGGTCGGCGAACCGGGCGTCGGCAAGACCGCGCTCGTGGAAGGTCTCGCGCAGCGCATCGTGGCGCTTCCTCGCGTCGCCACGAACGACGCCGCGGCTTCGCCAAAAGACGGGTCGACCTTCCCGCTCTGCGAGCGAATCATCGTCGAAATCGACATGGCCAGCGTGCTCGCTGGAACGTCGTTGCGCGGCGCCTTCAGCGAAAAACTTGGCGGCATCAAGGAAGAAGTTCGTCGCGCCGATGGCCGCGTGGTGGTCTTCATCGACGAGCTGCACACGTTGATTGGCGCGGGCGCCACGGGCGACGGGCCGCAAGATGCCGCCAACGAATTGAAGGCCGCGCTGGCCCGGGGCGAATTTCCCTGCATCGGCGCGACGACGCACGACGAATTTCGCAAGCACATTCAGAGCGACCCGGCGCTCGAGCGACGCTTCACCGCGGTCGTGGTGCGGCCGCCGACGCCCGAGCAGACGGTGGGCATTCTGACTGGCGCGGCGCCGCGGTACGAAGCGCACCACGGTGTTCGCTACGGCGCCGATGCGCTGGAAGCCGCGGCGCATCTCACCGCGCGCCACGTGCACGATCGCGCCCTGCCCGACAAAGCGGTCTCGGCGATGGATCTCGCCGGCAGCCGCGTGCGCCGGGAAGGACGTCAGCTGGTCACGCGCGACGACGTGGCGCGCGTGGTGGCGAAGTTGGCCGGATTGCCCGAAGAGCGCTTGCTCGCGCCGGAGGCCGCTCGGCTGCGCGAACTCGAGCGTGTGCTCTCCACGCGCATCGTTGGCCATCGCCGCGCGCTGGAGCGCATCGCCACGATCGTGCGTCGCAACTACGCCGGCTTTTCTTCGCGCCGCCCGCTCGCCTCGCTGCTCTTGTGCGGTCCCGCGGGCGTCGGAAAAACGGAGCTGGCGCGCGCTCTCTCCGACGCGGTATTCGGCGAAGGCGCGCTGGTGCGCATCGATCTCTCCGACCTCACCGAACAGCACGGCGTGGCGCGGCTTCTCGGCGCGCCGCCGGGTTATGTCGGTTATGGCGAACCGGGCCAGCTCACCGAGCCGTTGCGACGGCGGCCCGCATCGCTGGTGCTTTTTGACGAAGCGGAAAAAGCACACCCCAGCGTGCTGCAGGTGCTTTTGCAAATTCTCGAGGAGGGCGCCATCGCCGACGCACGCGATCGCCAGGTGTCATTTAGCTCGGCGATCGTGGTGCTCGCCACCAACGCGGGCGGCGAATCGTTTTCGCGCGCGGCGCCGATCGGCTTCGCGGACGCCCGCAACGAAAGCAGCGATCAGCGCGTACTCGACGAAGCGCGCGGACACTTCTCGCCCGAGCTGTGGAGCCGACTTGACGAAAAGTTGGTCTTGGCACCGCTGGTGGAATCCGAAATGCGCGCCGTCGCCGCGTTGCTCCTGGGCCACAGCGCCGATCGACTCGCCGCGGATCGCCGCATCCGCTACCGCGCCACACCCGACCTGATCGAGCTTCTCCTCACCAGCGTGGGCGTGGATCGCGCGCAAGGCGCACGGCCACTGCGCGCCGCCGTGCAACGCCTCGTGGAAGGACCGCTGGCGGAGCGAATCTTGGCCGGCGACTTTTCGCCGGGCGATGAGATCGTGGCCAGCGCCAATGGCGATGTGGTGGCCTTCTCGCGCGCATGACGGTCGCCGTCCTTGGTTGTGGACGCCTGGGAACCGCGCTGGCGCGGGCGCTGCTCCAACACGGTTACGCGGTGATCGGATGGACGCGCTCCGCCGCCTCCGCTCGTCGCGCGAAGCGCTGCGGCGTGCCCTGCACGTCGGGCGCGCTTCCCGATCTGGGCAGCGCCGCGATCATCTTTCTCACCGTCCCCGATCCCGCTGTCGCGCCTTTCGCCGCGCGCGTCCGGCCGCTGGTTTCGCCAGGCGCGATCCTCGTCCACTGCTCGGCGCGTCTCGATCGCACAGGCGTCGACGGTTCGCTGCATCCACTCTGCACCGTCCCCGACGGCAGGGTCGATCTCACTGGCGTTGCCTGCGCCCTTGATGGCACTTTGCCTGCACTCCGTGCACTCACTCCTGTCGCGCGAAAGCTGGGCCTTCACGCCATTCGCATCGCACCGCGCCACCGCACGCGCTACCATGCTGGCGCGGTGCTGGGCGCGGGTGGACTGGTGGCGCTGGTCGCCGCGGCAACCGACCTCCTCGCGGCCGCCGGACTCGGACACGCCAAAGCGCGCGCCGCGATCCTTCCGCTCCTCCGCAGCACGCTCGCCGCCCTCGAACGCGATCGAAAAAAATGGCCGCTCACGGGACCTGTTGCGCGAGGCGATGCGCAAGCGGTACAGGCGCATTTGCAAGCCTTGCCGCCGAGCATTCGCGATCTCTACCGTGCGCTGAGCCGCGCCCAGCTTGAGCTAGCGAAGAAACAGAAGATGGCGACGTTCAAAGCGCTACGCGAAATCAGAAAAACGCTCGCGCGTTCCTAACCTCACCGCTTCGACGGTGGCAGCGGCCGCATCTTCCGCGTCGTCGTTGCCGTCGTCAGGGCATCCGCCTGCGCGTGCTCCGCGGCTGCTTTTTTCCGAAGCCCTTGCTGATCGTAAACGTTGGCCAGCCGTCGATGAAAAATCGGATTGGACGGATCCAGCGTCACCGCGGCGGCGAGCTGCTGCTGCGCGTCCTCGAATCGCTTCACACGCACGTAGGCATCCGCAAGCGCGGCGTGCAGCGTGGCGTCCAACGGTGAGCGCTCCTGGAGCCATTCGAACTCACTGATGGCAGCATCGGTGTCGCCGCCTGCGAGAAAGAGATGCGCCAACCGCGCATGCACGAAGGTATCGGCAGGGTCGCACGCCAGCGCGGATTGGTAGGTGCGAACAGCGGCCGCGCGATCACCATCCTGTTCGGCGAGAATGCCCCGGAGCCGCCAGAGGCGCGTCGCTTCCTTGGGATCCGGTTCCGCCGTGGCGAGCATCGCCGCCACGCGATCGGGCTCTTCGCCACGCGAGAGCAAAAGCTCGGCGAGATCGAGCTCCGGTTCGGACCAACCCGGCGCGGCCTCCAGCGCAGCCTCGAGATGCAGCCGGGCACCGTCGACGTCGCCCGCCTGCTCTGCCTGCTTCGCCCGATCGCGCTCCGTTGCCGCTTTGGCGAAATCGACCTCCGGCAGCGGCGCTGGCGCTGGCAACGGCACGCGTAGCGGACGAGCGCAAAACGTCAGCGCCACCATCGACAACGACAACGCGAGGATGCTCCTCACCATGGATGCCTACTGTGCTAGCTTGCCGCGCGCCGTGCAAGATTCCACTCCCGAAGCCGCAGTTCCGAGCGAGTGCTTCGAACTGGTCTCCGCGCCGATCTGGAGCGGGCGCTGGCTCTTCTTCATGGCGCTCTACGGGCTCTTTGCCAGTGCCACCGTCGATTTTCTGCATGGGCAGCTGCCCACCATCGCGATTTTTTCCGTGCTTCTCTTGGCGGTCGGCTTGGGCCGCACGCTGCTGCTGCGCCGCCAACCGCGGCTCCTCGAGCTCCGCAACGATCTGCTGGTGGTTCCGGGCTCTCTCTTCCGGCCCACGTTGTCGCTTCCGTTGCTCGATCTCAACGGCGCCTATCTCGTTGGCGGCCGACGGCCGGGCCTCGTTCTCTCCACGCCACAGCGCGTGATTGTCCTGCCGGCGATGCGCTTTCGTGACCCGACCGACGCCGCGCGTGCCATGGCTGCGGTGCTACGCCGTTTGCGCGACCTGCCCGGCGGCCTCGCCAAGCTCGAGCACCTCGCGGAACTGCTGCACGAGGAGATCGAGCTGTCGCAGCGCCCGATGACGTTCACCTGGGGCCTCTTCGCCGTACTGGTCGCGGTGTTCCTGGGCGAGCTGACCAGTGGCGCGCTCGAGGAACCGCTGGGGCTCCTCAAACTCGGCGCCAGCTCCGCGCCGCTCGATGCGCTGGAACCGTGGCGGCTGGTGACCGCGCCGTTTCTGCATGCCAGTGGCATTCACATTTTCGTCAACGGCTTCGCGCTCGTCAGCCTGGGATCTGCGGTGGAGCGGCTTTTTGGTTGGCCGCGTTTCGCGCTGATCTACCTGGCCTCGGCAGTTGGCGGATCGCTGCTCTCGTCGCGCGGCTCAGCCGTGGAGTCGGTGGGTGCGTCGGGTGCGCTCTTCGGACTTCTGGGCGCGCTGGCGGTGGCCCAAATTCGGCTTGGTGCGCGCCTGCCGCCAGGCTTTCGGCAAACGCACCGCGCCTGGCTGGGGATGGCCGTGATCAACGGCGGGCTGGCGCTGCTTCCCTTCGTGGATTGGCGAGCGCACGCCGGAGGGCTGGCGGCGGGAACGCTGCTGTCATGGTCCCTTTTGCGACGCGGTCCGGCACGCGAAGTGGCCCGCCCGTCGATCGCGCTGGAAATCGTTGCCGCGCTGGTCGCCGCCGCCGTCACGCTGGTGCTGGCTTTCGGTGCGGCGCAGGTCACCGCTGCGCTCACGCCCGAGGGAGAAGCGACGCTTTTGTCCGCGCTCACTGCGCACGACGATCAGCCCTTGGTGCTCAACCAGGTCGCTTGGCAAATCGTCACCGAGGAGCATGCCACGCGCGCGAATCTCGAGAAAGCGCGCGCGGCCGCCGAGCGTGCTTTTTCCGCGACGCACGATCCCAACGACGCGGACACGCTGGCGGTCACGCTCTATCGGCTGGGTCGCCACGACGAAGCGCTGGCGCTCGAAAGCAAGGCTGCGCACGAGGCGCACACCAGCTCGATTTTCACCATGCTGACGCGATTCGACCTTGCCGAAACGGCGCCGTCGCCAACATGGGTCGCGGTGAAACCTGCCGCCGATGGACGTTGCGAGCTTTCGCTTACCGCGCCGCGCGCTGCCGGATTTCACGCGGCGGTTGCGATGCTGGACGATCACGGATCGCCCTTGCAGCGCGCGGAGCTCACCGTTTCCGCACCGCCCCTCGAGCACATCACGGTAGGACGCGCAGGCGAAAAGACAACGGCGTGCCGACTGCTCGAAGTGAACGACACGTCCGAAGCCGCCGCCGACAACGTTTATGGGATGGACCCAACGACGCTGCAGCTCCCGCTCGAGACGCCGCGGGATTAATTCGGGTGGCTCGCCAGCCACTGCTGATGCAGCTTCACCAACTCGTCGTACGTCTCCGCCGGAACCACGCCGCCGCGAATCACCGGCGCCGCTCTCTGGGCCGCCGCGCGCCACTGCGCTGCTTCCGCCGCCGACGGCTTCACGATCTTCACGCCGTGCTTGGCAATCTCCGCGATGGCGCTCACCTCTTCGCTCCGCACGTCCAGCTCGGTCTGGCGCCCCACCTCGCGCGCAATTTCAGCGAGTTTGGGTCGCACGTCGGCGGGCACTTTCTCCCACTCGGACTTATTGACGATGGTGGCGCCGGTGAGAACCGACCATTTGAAATCGGTCATGTAGTGAACCTGCTCGTACCAGCGCAGCCCGAGCGCGGAGAGCGGCGTGTTGGAGAACGCATCGAGCAGGCCAGTCTGCAACGACGGCAACATGTCCGTCGAGCTGACCACCACCGGCGTGAAACCCGCCGCGCGCCACGCATCCTCGGCCTTGGGATCGCCAGCCCACGCGAAAAGTTTTTGTCCCGCCATGTCGGCTGGCGTGCGCGCTTCTTTGCGCGTGAAAAAGTAGACCGTCCCCGCCTCGGCCCAGTGGAGTACCACGAAACCCTTCGCTTCCAAGTGCCGCTCCAGTTCGGGCCCCATCGTCTTCATCACGAAGTCGAGCTCTTCGTAGCTGCCAACCACCTGCGGCGCCGAGGGCGTCTGCGCGGCCGGCAAGATCTCGTGCAGCCCCGCCGCCGACAACGTGCCCGCGTTGAGCTGGCCCACGCGCATCTTGCGAATCACATCGCCCTCGTTGCCAGCGACGCCGCCCGGATAGATGTGCAGCTTCACCCGTCCGCCCGAGGCCTCCTTCCACTTCTGGCCGATCTCCTTGAGCCGGTTGTGAAACGTCGATCCTTCCGGCGCCAGCGTTCCGAGTTTGATGGTGACCTGCTGAGCGAATGCACCGGGCGCCGCCAAAAGCGCGAGGGCGAGAACGAGAATGCGCATGGATCAATTTCCTTTCATGACAACGACGTCCGCGCGGGGTCGCGCATTCACAAAGAGCTCCGGCGCCTGGCCCTTGAGCCACTGGGCGCGACGCTGCATGATCGTATTCACGAGACGAAAATTTGGCGCGCTGTCGATGTCGAAGGAAACCGCTTTCTCGATCATGGTGTCGAACTCCGCGCGATCCTGCGCCGCCACGTCCACCGTCGAAGCCCAAGTGACATACGGTCCAATTTTCTGTCCGTGCGAGAGCGCCAACGCGCGATCACGGTGCACCGCGGCCTTCGCTTTGGCTACGTCCGCCTTTACGCCCGGCCGCGCGGCTTCGAAGGCTTCGAAAAATTCGTGAATCGCTCCGGTGTCGAACACCTCGTCCAGCTCGAGCGCGCGGCGCATCAACGCCTCCACCGTTCCCAAATCACCCAGCAGCGCCGGATCGTTTTTGGAAAGCACGATGCGCGCGGCCCACGGCGCGGCGGTCCAGTAGAGCGCGGGGACGTCGGCCTTGACCGTCTTTGACAAAATATCAACTTGATTTTTTATCAATCCATCACCAAACCCCGCATGCGCGGCTTCGAGCGCGCGCAGGCCGTACGCCATGGCCCGACGGTATAAGCGCTTGGCGCGCGCATGCCCGAACTGCGCCTGCTCGAGCGAAATCGCCTCCGCGAAATCCGCCGGCTGCTGAACGAAGGCGAAGGCGTATTGCGTAAAACCACTCGCCGCGGAAACCAATAAATCGACGCGATCGGGAGCCTTCTCCAAAACCGACTCCGTCACTTTGAGGCCGAACGGCGCGGCCGCGGCGATGAGCTCCGGATCGTCATCGGCCGCGAACGATTCACCTTGCGACGCCAACGCACCCGCCGCGTAACTCACCACCACGGGCGCACACGCCGCGAACGAAACCACGGACACCACGACGATTGGGAATCGCATGAGCCTCGAAAAGGTAGCAGCGCGCGAACGCACGTCAAATCGGAACGGCACGACGATCAGAATTGCACGACGACGGGCGACGTGCTGTCGGTGCGCGAGTTGTTCCCGAGTTGGCCGTTGTAGTTGGCGCCCCAGCAGCGAATGGTGCCACCGGTGTCCACGCATGTCCTGAGCCTGTCGCGATCAGACTCGTGTTCGAAAGAGGAACGGTGACCGGCGCCTCCATCACGGTGGTCTGTCCGTCGCCTAGCTGGCCGTTCGCGTCGCTGCCCCAACAGCGCAACGCACGCAGGAGCTGAAGGTTCCCGAGCTGGGTGACCATTTCAACCTAATGATACAGTAGCTCGCTCCATGTCCTTCCGCCGGCTCTTCCACGGCGCCGAGAGCTGGCTGGCCGTTCTGCTGCTCTTCGCCATGACGATCCTCTCGGTCGCCGAGCCGCTTGGGCGCGTTCTGTTTCACAGCGGCGTTCCCGGCGGCTCGGTCTACGTGCAGGTGATGACGCTCTGGATCGGATTCGTCGGCGCGCTTCTCGCCACCGGACAAGGCAAACAACTCGCGCTCTCGACGGAGCTGCTCATTCCGGCGGGCCCCTTGCGGCGCGGCGCGCAGCTCATCTCGCACGGCATCGCGGCGGCCGTGTGCGCCCTGCTTGCCTACGCCTCTATCGGACTCATCGAAGCCGATCGCGCCAGCGCCACGGTGCTCGCGGGCGGGCTGCCCAAGTGGACCACGGAGATCGTGATGCCCGTGGCGCTGGCATTGATGGCGCTGCGCTTCGTCTGGAAATCGAACGCGGCATGGCTCGGTCGCTCGACCGCGCTGGCGATCGCCGTGGCCGCGCCGCTGCTCGGCTACGCGTTGCGCGCCAATCCACACGCGCTGGTGTGGCCAATCGCGATCGTGCTGCTCATCGGACTTCTCCTCGGCACGCCGATCTTCGTCGCGCTGGCGGGCCTGGCCATGGTCTGCTTTTTCGGCGAAGGCACCAGCATCAGCGCCGTGCCCGTAGAAACGCTGCGTCTCATCGAGTCGTCCACGCTGCCGGCGATTCCGCTGCTCACGGCGGCCGGCTACATCTTGGCGGAAGGCGGCGCCAGCCGGCGTCTGGTCCGCGTGGCGCGCGCCTGGTTCGGCTGGTTTCCGGGCGGCATGGCCGTGATGGTCTGCGTGGTTTGCGCGCTCTTCACCACCTTCACCGGCGCCTCCGGCGTGACCATTCTCGCGCTCGGCGGTCTCGTCTTACCGATTCTTACCCGCGGTAAATATTCGGAAGGTTTTTCGCTCGGACTCGTCACCACCTCGGGATCGCTGGGCCTGCTCTTTCCACCGTCGCTTCCGGTGATCCTCTACGCGCTGGTTGCGCATGTGGACATGTCGCAGCTCTTCAAAGCGGGCCTGGTCCCGGGCATCCTTCAGATGCTGCTCGTCATCGGCTACGGCATGTTCGTCGGCCACCGATCCAACGCCGAGAAGCAGCCGTTTACGTGGCGCGAAGCGGGCGCGGCGGTGTGGGAAGCCAAGTGGGAGCTGGCGCTGCCGGTGATCGTGGTGGTTGGCCTCTTCAGTGGATTTCTCACGCTGGTTGAGAGCGCCGCGCTTGGTTGCGCACTCGCCGTCGTCGTCGAATGCTTCGTTTTTCGCGACATCCCCGTCGCCACCAAATTGCCGCGCGTGACGGTGCATGCGGCGACCCTGGTGGGCGCGGTGCTGATTCTGCTCGGCATCGCGTTGGGGATGACCAGCTACTTCGTGGACGCGGAAATTCCGGATCTGCTGACGACGTGGGTGACGACGCACATTCACAGCCGCGTGATTTTTCTGCTGGTGCTGAACGTCATGCTGCTGGTGCTCGGCAGCGTGCTGGAAATCTATTCGGCGATTTTTATTCTGGCGCCGCTGGTCGCGCCGATCGGGCTCAAGTTCGGAGTTGATCCGTTGCACCTGGGGATCGTTTTTCTGGCGAACCTCGAGCTGGGATTTATTTTTCCGCCGCTGGGCTTGAATCTTTTTCTCTCGAGCCTGCGCTTCGGAAAACCGCTGCCGACGCTGTACCGCGAGTGTTTGCCGTTTCTGATTATCGGTGCGATCGGCGTGTTGATCATCACGTACGCGGAGCCGATGACCACTGGGGTTGCGGCGTTGTTGACACGGTAGCTTCGTCAGAATGGAACGACCGGCGCTCCGGCGACAACCGCTGTAATCCGCTTTGGCGCCCACCAACGAACCTGCTATCAACTATCGGATGGCCGGAAAGAAAAAGACGCGTGCCACAAAATCTCCCGGCGAACGATCGCGTGGCCGAATGGAGGTTCTGATCGAGCAAGTCCGATCAGACTTCCGGCTCGCATTTGAGGGAATTTCCACCGTCAAGGATGAACTCCGAAGCGAGATTGCGGACATGCGCAGCGACCTCAGCGGCCGCATGTCCAATCTCGAACTCGCCGTCCAGCAACATTCGCTCCTCCTGGCTAACCTTAAAACAGATGTCACCGAGCTAAAGGTGACGTGGCCGAGCTCAAACGTGACGTGGCCGAGCTGAAGACACGCGCGGCCTCCATCGAGGAGCGCCTCGATCGCGAACCGCGCGGGGACCGGGCCGAGGTTGTCGCACTGCGCGCCGCTCGAAGATCTAACCCTCTCCGCGGAGGCAGAAGCGGTGCTGGAGGTCGATATGGAAGAGGTCACAACGGGGGCCACGCCAGCACTATCGATGGAGGCTCCTGGCTCGTGGACCGTTGTCGGGCTGATCGGCGGCGGCATCTGGTACTACGAGACGCACTACGCGCACCCGGATGGATTCGCGCCTTAGCCTACGGCAAATTCCGAATCGCCGCGACGCCGCCATCCGTCGACACGTACAGCGTTACCGGCTTCACCATCGTATCGAGCCACATCCGCGTCACCGTCCCCGTCCCGGGCAGCCGCACCGCCACCGACTGCCCCGTCGAGGGATCCCAAATCACCATCCCGCTATTTGGCGACGCAATCGCCAATTTTCCACTCGGCAGCGCCACGAGATCCTGCACATCACTTTGCTGCGCGCCGGCGTTGTGTATTGCATCGTAATACGCGAAGGCGTGCCCGTCCCAGGAGGCAATCCCGTACCCCATGGCGCTCCCGAACCAGACCTTGCCGTCGGGCGCCACCGTCACCGCGCTGATCTCCACGGGCTCCCCTTCTTGCGCCGGACGAAACACCGGCGGATTGGGCGGGTAGGGATCTCCGAACGCGAAGATGAAGGGATTGCCGCCAGTCTTGTCACCCTGTTTGTCGGTCAACGTTCCCCAGGTCTGAATCCAGACTGGCCCGTTGGAATTTTGCAACGCCTGCGGTTGCCACCGCACCAAGCCTGCCGCCCAGCGACCGCCCACCCACAAGTTGCCGTCACCGTCGAGCGCCAGCCCGTGCCAACCGCCCAGCATCAGGTCGGAGTCGTTGATGCAGGCATGGTGAAAGCAGGCCCGTGGGTGAATGTGATCGGCCACCCATTCGTGCTCGACGGTGCCGAGCCATTCACCCGGGCTGGGATCGCGATACGCATCGGGAAGCACGCGATCGACGCCATGATCGAAGCCAACATAGAGCTCGTGCGGATGCTTGACGTGATCGTAAATCATCCGCTGCACGGCGCGGTTTTCCCAGTACTTCATCGTGTTCGACGAGAACATGTCGAAGCGCTGCACCGTGATCGATCCAGCGTCGTTGAGCCGCACACGGTCGAGCTTTCCGGAGTGGCGCGTGGTGTCGACCAGATCCCAACTGCGATCGTTGTCGTCCCACTGACCGTCGTACCCGACGAACACTTCGCCGGCGCCACCGCCCGCCAAATCGGTGATGCCCGCGCCGGTGGCCGCGCCCACGTCCCACCGGCAGCCCCAAGGCGAGCTGTCATCGAAGGGAACCGTCGGGCCGCAGTCGTAGTAGGAAACGGGATTGCTGGCCAAGTGAAGGCCGCTGGCGGCATCGAAGCGGCGGAATTTCTGGGCGCCGGGCGTCAAGAGATAGAGCGCCTCGCGAGTAGCCACCCAAAGATTTTGATGCTCGTCCGTGCTGGCCGCGATCACCGGCGATTCGAGAAGTCCATTGCCGGAGTTGTAAACGGTGTCGCCAGCCGGCCAGGGACTACTCGCTCCGGCGACGAAGCCGCCATCGGTATGACTGCTTGTTATACCGTCCATCCCACCATCCGACGCGCCACCGTCCACACCACCATCCGTGCCACCATCATCCGCGCCACCATCGCTGTTGACGCCGCCGTCGAAACCCGCATCCGATCCGGCATCGCCCGCGTCCGCGCCTCCGTCCGAGAGCGCTCCCGCGTCGCTTCCGGCATCCTGGCCGCCATCCGCCGCCACGAGTGGCGTCGTCGCTGCGAATCCGCTCGGATCGGTTCCACACGCCACCAGGACCAAAGCGCCGGCCGCCCACCACCCCACGCGCATTGGTCTTCCCCCCGGAAAACGTCGCGAAGAGTTTCGTTGCAGAAGTGGGACCAAGCGATGGGCGCCGGTCGACGCCGCCGCGAATGAAAAAACGTTCCCACCTCGAGAACAAAAAGCCACACGCTTGCCGACTCGAGAGCATGCCTAGGTTGACCCAGGGGGTCTCATGCGAACCGTCGGGACGATCGCGCTCTTCGCGCTCTTGGCTTGCACGCGAACATCATCGGTAGGAAGTGCGGTCCAATCCGGAAATGGAGTGGGACGTGGCGCCACCGTCGCCGAAGAGAACGCACGCGCCGGCGATACTCAGTGGCGCCTCGATCAGCCCGCGGCCAACAGCGAGATCGCCGGATTCGCCACCGTGACCTCCGCGCTCGCGCTGGATACCGTCAACATCAAAGTCGACTCCGGCGGCCGCGACTTCGCCTGGGAGCTCCACCGACTCGGCTGGTACGGCGGTGCGGGCGGGCGGCGCGTTCTCGCGGGCGCAACCGTCACAGGCCAGCAGCAAGCCAGCTGCACCAACGACACCGCCAGCGGCCTGGTGACTTGCCCTTGGTTCATCTCTTTTTCGGCGGTGGTTCCCGATCTGCCGAGTGGAATTTTTCTCTTCAAGCTGACACGCGATGACGGATTCCAGGCCCACGTTCCGATCGTGGTGCGCGAATCAGCGGGCCCGCGCGCACCCGTTCTGGCCGTCGTCGGCACCAACACGTGGCAGGCCTACAACACCTGGGGCGGCGAAGGACTCTACGAAGACGACGGCGACGGCCTCGCCAATGGACGCGCCACCGTCGTCTCGTTCGATCGCCCATATATTCAATGGAATGGGACCGGCGATCTCTGGCGCGGCGAGTCCCACCTGCTCCGTTTTCTCGAGGCACGCGGCTACGAAACCGCGTGGGCCGTCAACGGCGATCTCGACGCCGATCCGCGCCTCGCGCTGGATCGACGCATCGTCCTCTCCAGCGGCCACGACGAGTACACCACCGCCACCGAGCGGTCAGCGTTGGAGTCGGCGCTGGCCAGCGGCGTGAACCTCGCCTTTCTTGGCGCCGATTCGCTCTACTGGCGCGTACGGCTCGAGCCCAGTGCCGCAGGCGCGCCACGCCGCCTCGAAGTATGCACCAAGGATGCGGCGACCGATCCCCTGCACCAGACCACGATGTGGCGTCTGCCGCCCAATCTATTGGCCGAGGCCGCGCTGGTGGGCGTTCAATATGGCGACTGGTCGGTGGTCGATTTTCCGTTCGTGGTGCGCGGGACGACCGGGCCCACCGCGTGGCTGTGGGCCGGCGCGGGCGTCGTCGACGGCGACGTGCTGCCGCTCTTGGTGGGTTACGAGTCCGATCACCGCGTCGCCGAATCACCAGCGGCCGCGGTGGTGGTGGGCTCCTCCTCGTTCATGGGCGCGGATTCGGGAACGCTGGCCCTGCACGAAGCAACGTTGACCTCGGTCGGACGCGCCTTCGTCTTCGCCACCGGCACCAACGACTGGGTGCTGGGGCTCGACGATCCGCAACACGCCGACGCGCGCGTGCAAATCGCCACGGCCAACGTCCTGACCCACGCCGGCGCCGCACCCGCGACACCGTCGGTCGAGCTCCCGACCGCATCCCGACTCGCTTTGCCGATCGCCACGTCGGCGCGGGTGACCACGGCTGCGGGCAGCGATGGACAAGAAGGATTCGTGGATGGTGTGGCGTCGCACGCGCAACTCCGCCACCCGCAAGGGCTAGCACTCGATGGCCACGGCGGTCTCTACGTCGCTGACACCGACAACCACGCCGTGCGGCGGCTGGATCTAGCGACGCTCACGCTCTCCACCGTTGCGGACGCGCGGGATTTCCAAAAACCGATCGCGCTCGCCGTCGCCGCCGATGGAACCGTCCTGGTCGCCGAAGCCGCGCCGCCCCTGCTCCGCGCGATCGCTCCCGATGTCGCGCGCACAGTCCGCACGGTGACCGCCATGCCGACGCGCCCCATGGGCCTGGCCATCGGCGCCGATGGGTCAGCATTGATAGTTGACATTTACGCAAGTCGACTCTGGTCGCTCGATCCCGCCTGGTTGAACGGTCCAGCCACCTTGCAACCTTGGGCGGGCACTGGCCACGATGGCTACGGCGATGATCTGGCGCTCAACACCGCCTTCCGCTTCCCGACCAACGTCGCCCTGGCCGACGACGGCACGGCCATCGTGCTTGACGCCGGAAATTTCGCGCTGCGCCAGATCGGTACCGACGCCGGACACACGGTGCGCACACTCGCCGGCGGCGTGCAGGGATTTTCCGACGGACCAGCACCGCTGCTCGCAGCCTATTTCGGATTGGCCGTCGACGAACGGGGAGCGATCTATTTCGCCGATGTCGGAAGCGCGCGGATCCGTAAGCTCGGTCCGGATGGAGCCACCACGATTGCTGGGAACGGCGGTGTCGGCAATCGCGATGGTCCAGGTGAAACGGCAACGTTCCGTGTCCCCTGCGGATTGGCGCTGGACCGCGCCACGCGGGAACTTTTCGTGGCCGACGCAGCGGCGTCGACGATACGGAGAATTGAGTTTTAGGTAGGCCTTAGCTTGGATGCACCAGCGGACTCTCGATGAAGCGCGCGCGGGCGACCTCCTCGGCGGTGACCACGGTGTTGAGCCACGCCTCGTACGTGAGCATGCCGCTCTTGAGAGCGCCGCGTGGGAAGAGGCGAACCAATCCGCCCACGCCGGCAAGTGAAGCGTCGCTGTCTAGCGCGGCCGCCTGCAACGCGAACCGCTGCGGATGGGAGATATCGTCGGCGTCCATGCGGGCCACGTAAGCGCCACGACAGTGCGTGAGGCCGAGGTTCAACGCATCGACGATCCCGGTTCCCGCCCCTCGCAAGAGGGTAAGCCGGCCATCGCGCGCGGACCATCTTCGAAAAATGTCAAGTGTGTTATCCGTAGACGCGTCGTCGATGGCGACAACTTCTAGCTCGGAAAACGGCGCGCGCAATACGCTGGCCAGCGTAGCGTCGAGCGTCGACGCGGCGTTACGCGCGGGAAGGAGAACGCTGACAACGATGTGGTTGGCGGGGCCCAGTCCGTGGTCCAGTCGAGTCGCCAAAGCTGCCTGCCATCTAATGAATATCCCCTAGTGAGTATCTCACGGCTATCCCAGAAACGGATCCACCACCACGAGCTGGCCATCCTCGCCCTTGAGCGCCACGTTCCAGCGCAGCACCGTGCCGTGCCCCCCCTCTTCTTCCGACTCCAAAAGCTCGAGCGATCGAGCCACACCGCCCACGGCGACCGCGCTGGCATTGGCCCAGGCGCGCAGCGGCGACATGGCGACAACCGGATCGAAGTGCTTGCGTTCACCTTCCTCTGCGACGTAGCTCAGCACCAACACGCCCGCGCTGCTGGCGCCTACGTTCACGTCCACGCCGTTGCCACCGTGAAACGTCCAGACCCAGCGGTAGCGCGGAACACCCGATTCGGAAACCAGACTGCCCCTGAGCGCAACGGCGGCGGGCCGTGTCGTGAATGCGGCGGCGGCGATGAGCGCATGATCGTAGGAGGTGAGCGGATCGAATTGCAGAAGCGCTTCGCCGGACTGCACGAGATCGTCGGCGCGCGCGTTCGACGTGGGCGCGTTGCCGCACGCCATGACGGACAACGACGCCGCGAAAATCAGGAGGATTCGGTGACTGGCCATGGCCCCAAACAAAGCAGGAGCCATGCCAGCGTTAAGTCTCTGAAATCGCGGGGCACCCAGCCGAAAGATGGAGCACTGTTACACCTCTTGGACAGCGATGCTCCGCATGGAGCACACATGCACCGATTGGAGCTCCAAGTCTCCAGAGGAGAAGCACGGCGCGTGCCGAGCCGAAGTTCGTTTTCGAACGTCAGCGATGCTCGCCGAACGCGTCACGCAGCGCGTCGCTGATTTCGCCGAGGGTACAGAACGCGCGCACGGCGTCCACGATCGCTGGCATCAGGTTGCCCGTCGCGCGAGCTGTATGACGAACGTTATCAATTGCAATACGCGCGGCCTCGCTGCTCCGGCGCCGTCGCAACTCAGCGAGGCGTTCGGCGGCGTGTCCTTCCAACGCCGGATCGAGTTTATGCAACTTCACCGGCGCGTCGCTTCCCTTCGATTCGAACGCGTTGACGCCCACCACGATCTGCCGTTTTTCCTCGACGTCACGCTGCGCGCGGAAGGCGGCCTCTTCGATTTCCCGTTGCGGGTAGCCCTTCTCGATCGCCTCCACCATGCCGCCCTGGTCGTCGATCTTCTGAATGTAGACCTCGGCGCGCTGCTCCAATTCGTCGGTGAGCATTTCGAGCGCGTAACTTCCGCCGAGCGGATCGATGAGATCGGCGACACCCGATTCATTGGCGATGATCTGCTGCGTTCGCAGCGCCAACCGTGCGGAGGATTCCGTCGGCAATGCCAAAGCCTCGTCGTAGCCGTTGGTGTGCAGCGACTGCGCGCCACCCATTACCGCCGCCAGCGCCTGCAAGGCCACGCGCACGACGTTGTTGTCCGGCTGCTGCGCCGTGAGCGTGGATCCCGCCGTCTGCGCATGAAAGCGCAGCATCTGCGATCGCGGATCGCGCGCCGAAAAGCGATCGCGCATCAACCTCGCCCAGAGGCGTCGCGCGGCGCGGAACTTGGCCACCTCCTCGAGGAAGTTGTTGTGCACGTTGAAGAAGAACGAAAGCCGGCCGGCGAAGGCATCCACATCAAGCCCCACGCGGACCGCCGCGTCGACGTAAGCGATGCCATCGGCCAGCGTGAAGGCGATCTCCTGCACCGCCGTGCTGCCCGCTTCGCGAATGTGGTAGCCGGAAATCGAAATCGGATTGAACTTCGGCATGCACTTGGTGGTGTATGCAAAAATGTCCGTCACGATGCGCAGGCTCGGCGCGGGCGGATAGATGTACGTTCCGCGCGCCATGTACTCCTTGAGCACGTCGTTCTGAATGGTACCGGAGAGTTGCTCGGCCTTCACGCCCTGCCGCTCCCCAACGCACTGGTAGAGCGCCAGCAGAATCGATGCGGTGGAGTTGATGGTCATCGACGTCGAGACCTCGCCGAGCGGAATTCCGGCGAAGAGCCGCTCCATGTCCTCGAGCGATCCAATGGAAACGCCGGCGCGGCCAACTTCGCCCCGCGCACGGGGATGGTCGGCGTCGCGGCCCATCTGCGTTGGAAGATCGAACGCGGTGGACAGTCCGGTCTGTCCTGACGCGAGCAGATAACGAAAGCGCGCGTTGGTCTCTTCGGCCGTGCCGAAGCCCGCATACTGGCGCATGGTCCAGAAGCGGCCGCGGTACATGGTGGGCTGCACACCGCGCGTGAAGGGCGCTTCGCCGGGCAGACCGAGTTTGTCGAGATAATTTTCCGCCGGCGCATCGAGCGGCGTGGCCAGCGGCGGAAGCTCGATGTCGCTCGACGTGAGGAAGCGTTGCGCGCGCGCTTTCTTGGCCTGCGGCGCGTAGACCTCGCGGGTCCAGCGATCGAGCGAGTTGAGGAGTTTTTCGTCGGACATGCTTGAGCAGGTTACGGGCGAGACTGTGCGATCTCAAGCGTGCGTCGGCTTCATCACCTTGAGGTCGCGGAAATAGGTGCGAAAGAAACCGTCGTCGCGCGTCAGCAAGCGATCGGCATGGACCAGCGCATGCGCGCCGATGAGGAAGTCGGGAATGACGCGCTCACGCTTACCGCCATGCCGCTTGTAGAGATGCATCATCCGCCCCGCCTCCGACGCGGAATGTTCGTCCCCAGGGATCAAAGCGACCCCAAGTCCGCTCATTCCAACCGCCATCGCTTTTGCATCGGAAACGGACGCGGCCACCTCCGCCCAAACGGTTTCGCAAACCACCAGTTTTCCCTCTGACTGACAGTGGCTCAGCGCGCGCATCGACGCGGCGAGGAACGAGGGATCGGCGTGAAAGAGGTCGATCAAGACAGAGGAATCAACCGCGGTGATCATCGGCGACGCCGCCGGGTTAGGCGAAACGGATCGGAAAGATCCGGCGGACCCCTGAGATCTCGGATGATGTCATCCGTTCTGCGTCCGTCCTTGGCAATGCCGCAATACTTCACGAACGGATCTTCCTCCGGCGTTTTCCAGGAGAAGGTTTTGACGACGACCAGCCGTCCACGCTCCTCCTTGAAGTCCAGCTCTTGCCCCGGGCGGATGCCTAGCGAATCGCGAAGCGGCTTCGGAATGACGACTTGACCTTTTGCGGAGACGGTCGATTTCATACCAACATGGTAGGAATTCCTACCGACGCAGTCAAACCGTAGCCCGCCTAGGCAGCCGTGCCATCGTCTCGTAGAGCCGAATCGCCTCGCGACCAGCGCGTCGCAAGTCGCGGTTGTTGAGATGCGCGGAAATGGGCGACGCCGCAAAGGGCACCGCTCGCCCGAGAAGCTCCGCACCACGCCGCCAGAGCGCACGCCGCGCATACCGTGACAAGAGTCGCGGCGCATTGAGCCCATGCAAATCAGAAAGCAGCGCCACAATCTCGCCCTGCGCCCGGCGCGACTTCAGGTTGTGGCCGTAGAGCAGCGCGATTTCGAGGATGAGCGCAAATTGCAAATACCCGACGAAGGCCAGCTCGGCAGGAAGCACCGCCGCGCCAAAAATTCCGCCCACCGCGCCACCGGACGCGGCCCAAGTCACCTTGCCATCGATGAGCCGCTGGGCCAGCTCCGTGGTAGACGCTTCGGGGAACCGCTCGCGCAGCTCGGTGACACGCCCACGCGCGCGGGAAATTTCCGCAACGTAAAGACTGGCGACGAAGGAAAACACGACCGGAGGATAGCGCCCGCTTCACCAAAAGCGCGAGGCCCCCAATTCGGGAGCCTCGTCCACCGCTTCCATGCTGGTCTTTCCTCAGCTCGTCCGGGTGTCCTGTCGCCTTAGGCCATTGGCCAGGCGGGGAAGGCCCGTCTCGCTGACCTGCCACACGCGCTCTCCGCACCTTTTTGCCCGTAAAACGGGCGTGCCTTCGATGGCAGGTGCTCGATTGCGTGTGCCGAACGCGGCTTGCGCCGTAGTTAAATACTTAGCACTTCTGAAGGCGAAAAACAAGCCCTGTGCGGGCGATTGGGATAGGGGAGCTGAAACGAGGTCTGCAGACCCGTCCTTGGCCGTATCCAGCGTTTCCGCCTTCGTGCCCGTGTAGAACGTGCCATGGATCTCGTTCAGCGGCCCCCCCCCCCCCCC